>JBJKPP010000066.1:0-7141 GCA_046706145.1 Ignavibacteriaceae bacterium
ACTAATATCGGCATTCATTTTTTTGATATGTTATCTTGGATTTTTGGAGGTGTCCAAACTTATTCACTGCATTTATCTGAGAACACAAAGATGGCGGGTTATTTAGAATTGGAAAATGCTAATGTTAAGTGGTTTCTTTCTATTGATAGGAATGATTTGCCTAAAGAGGTGGCAGAAAAAGGTCAGCCAACTTACCGCTCAATTACCGCTGATGGAAGTGAAATAGAATTTACAGGTGGATTTACAGATCTTCACACAAAGGTGTACGAGGAAATTTTGAAAGGAAATGGATTCGGAATAGAAGATGCTCGTCCTTCTGTAAAATTAGTTTATGAGTTGAGAAATATTAAAGTATCCAGAAATCTTGAAACTGCTCATCCATATTTGCTTAAGTAAACATATGATTTCTTATTAAAATTTGAAAATTTCATCCATGAGTTATTTTAAACATGAATCCGCTTATATAGATGAACCAAGTAATATAGGGGAGGGAACCAAAATTTGGCATTTCAGTCATATACAAAAAGGTGCCAGTATTGGCAAGAATTGCGTTATAGGTCAGAATGTAAATGTGGGCCCTAATGTGACCATAGGGAATAATTGTAAGATACAAAATAATGTTTCTATCTATGAAGGTGTTACATTGGAAGATTATGTTTTTTGTGGTCCCTCTATGGTTTTTACAAATATTATAGCGCCTAGATGTAAGTATCCTCAGGCTGGCTCCAAGTTTTATATTAAAACGCTGGTCAAAGAAGGTGCCTCAATTGGTGCTAATGCAACCATAATTTGTGGACACACAATTGGCAAACATTCTTTAATCGGAGCTGGTGCTGTTGTGACAAAAGATATTCCTGACTATGCTTTAGTTTTAGGTAATCCTGCCAAGATTATTGGATGGGTAAGTGAAGCTGGGAAAAAACTAGAATTTAATAGCGACAATAATGCACATTGCGAAAAATCTGGAAAAAATTATATACTTGAAAATGGGATTGTGAAAGAAATATAGGTCCGCTAGCCTCCATATAATTTGTCAATTCATAACAAAATCGCATGCAAAAACCAAAAATTGGGATTTATACTCAAAGGTATCACTACCCAGTAAACACTTTTATACTTAGACAAATTAGTGGGGTTCAAAACAGCTTTGAACCTATAGTGCTCTCTTCTACAAAAAGTGTTATCGAAGGACCTTCGCCTTCATATAAAATTTTTGAAAAGGAGAAAAACACATTTGGACGACTATATAGGGTCTATAAAAAAATTACTGGAAATTATGTGGCTTTATCCGGATCCCAAATGAAATTTTTTGAACGAATAATAACTCAAAATGACATCGAATTTATTCATGCACATTATGGTCCTTCTGGAATTGAAATTTTTCCTCTTGCAAAAAAAATGAAAATGCCATTGTTAGTATCTTTCCATGGATATGATGCTTCTTTTCTATTGAGGAATCAAAAATATACTAAGCAATTACAGGAATTATTTGAATATGCTAGAATTATTGCTGTATCTAATTATATGGCAAACAAATTGATTGAAGCTGGTGCCAAATCAGATAATATTTTTCTTTTGTACTATGGAGTGCCTGTTGAAAACAAATTTGTTGCCCGGAAATCTTTATCAGAAAAGCTCAGGAATAAAGAGGAAATAAAATTTCTTCAAATTTCAGGTTTTGAAGAGAAAAAAGGACATATCTATACAGTTCAGGCATTTAAAGAGTTTTTAAAGTACTATTCGAATTGTAAGCTAGTATTTGGTGGGGGCGGATCTCTAATGCCAACTATTGAGAAACTTTGCAGCGATCTAGAACTGAAAGAGAAAATATTATTTCTGGGAGCAATAAAGCCCGATAGAGTTTATGATGTAATGGCTGACTCAGATATATTTTTGCACCATAGTGTCACGGCTCAGAGCGGAGACCAGGAAGGTATTCCAAATGTAATTATGGAGGCAATGGCTACTGGACTGCCAGTAATTAGTACGTTCCATTCAGGCATACCAGAACTTATTGATGATGGTATAAATGGTTATCTTGTGGAAGAAAAAAACATTGCTCAATACACAGATAAGATGAAAGAAGCATTAAACTCTACCAAAGGTTTTGGAATGATGGCACGAAATAAAGTGGTTGATAAATTCAATCTTCAAAAGCAAACAGACAAATTATTAGAAATCTATAAAAAAATGATTGAATAGTTAGACTCGAATTGTAAATTTCTAAGGTAGTGCAAAAAAGTTTTTAAATAATTCTTACAGGACATGGGAATAGTAATTCGTCAAAGTTTTAGAACTTTGCTTGTTACATACATAGGATTAGTTATTGGTTATGTCAATGCTCTATGGCTGTATCCACTTATACTTAGCGAAGCAGAGATAGGATTAATTAGACTTTTAATTAATGTATCACTACTTTTTGCGACTTTTGCCTCCTTGGGTGCAATTAATGTCCCTGCTAAGTATTTCCCCTATTTTGATAACAAGGAAAAAGAACATAATGGTTTCCTATTTTTCTTAATCCTTTTTAGTTTATTTGGTTTTATTCTATTTACTTCTGTTTTTATTGGTTTTAAGAGTGTTGTATATAATATTTATTCTCAAAGTGCAGCACTACTTGTACAATATTTTTATTTTTTCATTCCTTTTACAATAATAATTTTATTCATAAGTCTATTTAAATCTTATCTCGTTATCCAGCAAAAACCTGTCCTACCAAATTTTGTTAACGAAGTTCTAGTGAGAGTTTTTATTGTTGCTGGAATGTTATGCTATTTCTATTCTTTGTTTAAGTTTCGAGGATTTGTTGTATTTGTGTTAATAGGATATGGAATTAGTTTGATTGTCATTCTATTCTATACCCGTTCGCTTGGTGTATTATTTTTAAAACCAAACTTCTCCATTTTTAAGAGCAGATATCTAAAAGAGCTCCTGATTTTCGGAGGATTTTCATTATTAGGTAACGCAAGTAGCTTAATAATCATGAATATTGACGGACTAATGATTAGCGCTTATAAAGGATTGGGCCAAACAGGTATCTACACCATTGCATTCTTTATTGCAACAGTCATAGAAATTCCAAAGAGATCCCTTTCTCAATCAGTAATATCATTAGTTTCAGCAGGAAATAAAAATAATGAAATACATCTTCTAGATACATTGTACAAGAAGTCATCTATTAATCAGCTAATAATAGGGGCACTTATTTTTATCGGTATTTGGGCTAACATAACCAACATTTTCAATATGATGCCACACACTGAGATTTATATTCAAGGGAAATGGGTAGTGTTTTTCATCGGATTGGGTAAACTCTTTGATTTGGCAACAGGAATTAATGGTGAAATTTTAGGTACCTCAAAATATTATAAATTTGATTTGGTATTTCTTGTAGCTCTTGGAGTGGTTGCCATATTTACTAACATGATATTTATACCTATTTATGGTATTACGGGCGCTGCGCTGGCGTCTGCTTTGTCAGTTTTTGCTTTTAATACCGCGAGATATTTTTTCATTTTAGGTAAAATGAAAATTCAACCGTTTACAGTTAATACAATCAAAGTTTTATTGATTTGTGCAGGTACTTTAGTTTTTAACTATATTATTCCAACGCAAAAAGATGTTTTAATAGATACAATAACCAGAAGTCTTCTAATAACCTTAGTGTTTGGTGGATTAGTGTTGCTCACCAAATCATCTGAAGATATAAATGTTACATTATACAAAATATTGAATTTGATTAAAACAAAATTGAAATAAATCTTTTTGTCTTTTATAATTTACTCCTCGTAACTGATAATAAAAATTGTATTATGAGTTTTTATGAGGGGTTTAATTAAGAATCTGACTCATGAAAATAAATCTTTTAATTAAGAGAACAATTAATATTTTGCTTGGCAAAGATTTAATGTCCAGAAAACAATTGGACATTGATTATGACATAATAGGTAATGAAGGCGCCTCTTTCGCTGTTGCTAAAGGTTCTTTGAACAACAAAAGTGTCGTTTATTCTTTTGGTGTGGGAACTGACGTATCTTTTGATATAGGACTTATTGAAAAGTATAATCTGGAAATATATGCTTTTGACCCTACCCCCAGATCCATTGTGTGGGTCAAAGAAAATAGAATGCTGCCAGGTAGTTTTCATTTTAAACCCTGGGGGATATCAAATGTGGATAAGTTAGAAAAGTTTTATCCACCGTTAGTAGATACCCACGTATCGTTTTCAATTGATGACATTCAAAATTCTAAGAAAAAGTATGTGGAAGGTCAAGTTTATAAGCTCGATACTATGATGAAAAAACTAAACCACCACAAAATTGATTTTTTAAAAATGGATATTGAAGGGAAAGAATATGATGTGTTAGATGATTTACTAGAGAAGGAGATTGATATTGGACAAATTGCCGTTGAATTTCATCATCGATTTGATAAAATAGGAGCCAGTAAAACTAGAAGTATTGTAAGAAAACTAAATGAAAGAGGTTTTAGAATATTTTATATATCGGAAAATGGCGAAGAATACTCTTTTATAAAACAATGAAAATGGATTCCCTGACACTTTTATTTTCTTATAAGATCTCATATTGTCAGTATAATTAAAGAAACATGAAAATTACATCGATTGTAGGTGCACGCCCTCAATTTATTAAGGCTGCATCTGTAAGTAGAGAAATACGAAAACATAAAAAATTTCGAGAAATAATTATTCATACTGGTCAACATTTTGACCAAAATATGTCAGATGTATTTTTCCGGGAAATGGAAATACCTAAACCAGATTACAATTTGGATATTCATGGGATGAATCACGGTGCCATGACCGGTCAGATGATGGAGAAAATCGAAAAAGTGCTATTAGATGAAAAACCAGATGTTGTTTTGGTTTATGGAGATACAAACTCTACATTAGCAGGAGCAATCTCAGCAAAAAAATTGCATATTACTTTGTGCCATGTTGAAGCTGGATTGAGAAGTTTTAATATGATGATGCCCGAAGAAATAAATAGAATACTGGCTGATCGTATTTCTGATGTACTCTTTTGTCCCACTGAAAACGCAGTTAATAACTTAGTAAATGAAGGATTTAAGACATTTGAGTGTAAGTTGGTAAACTCAGGTGATGTAATGTTTGATTCAATGATTTTCTATTCAAAAATTTCGGCGGAAAAATCAACTATCATAAACAAATTGAAATTGACAGATTTTATACTTTGTACGGTCCATAGAGCGGAAAATACAGATAATACTCATCGGTTGAATTCAATCATATCAGCTTTGAACCAGATAAATGAGAATATTAGAATTGTCTTGCCGTTACATCCAAGGACAAAAAAAATAATTAAACAAAATAATCTTGAAACTAATTTCTTAGTTATTGATCCAGTTGGTTACTTTGAAATGATTGAATTAATTAAACACTCTTCCCTTGTTATTACTGACAGTGGCGGTCTTCAAAAGGAAGCTTTTTTCTTAAAAAAGCATTGTGTCACTCTAAGAGATGAAACTGAATGGACAGAATTAGTAGATAATGGATTTAATACAATTGCTGGGGCTGATGAAAAGGTGATAATCGATAAGGTAGGTGAAATGCTCCATAAAAAGTCGGACTTTTCGCTGAATCTTTATGGTTCAGGGAATGCAAGTAAAATTATTGTTGATACCATCAGTAGTTATTTGCGATCATGAAGGTGCTGCATATAGAAGATCGTTTCCATCCCGATATGGGTTATCAAGTAAACTACTTTGCAGAGTTCCATGATCAATCGATAGATTTTAATATCCTTTCATCCAATTCTTTTTCTATCTGGGGCGGAACAGACCAGGATTACATACTTACAAAGAGAGATAGAGAATTCGAAGAAGATAAAAATGTAAAGATCATCAGACTTGATTCATATTCAATTAGTGATAATAAATACAATCTTTGGCTAAAGGGCTTATTTAGCACAATAAAATCGATAAATCCAGATGTAATTTATGTACACGCTCTTGAGCTTCTTACCACAATTAGGGTAATACTAAGTAAGCTCAATAATAAATATTTAATTGTTTCAGATACTCATACTCTAATGAATCAACAGCCCACAGGATTTAGAGGAAAATTTTATACTGAGTTCTTTCATCGTATATATATTCCTAGATTGAATAAAAAAAATATTACAGTGTTTTATACAGCGGATGAAAATAAGAAAATATTGCTGGATTATTACGGAGTGAAAAGTGAAAATGTTTTTCCTTGTTATATAGGAACTAATTTTAAAGATTATCATTTTGACGAAGCTGCGGGCAAAGAAGTTAGGAAAAATTTGAAGATTGATATTGATTCGCCGCTGATACTTTATGCAGGTAAAATGAATAATACAAAGAAGCCACATTTGCTCTTGCAGGCGGTTAAAGGGATCGAAGATTCGTTCATTGGAGAAATTAATTTACTGTTTGTAGGGGCACGAGATAATAGTTACATACAAAAGAACTTCAACGTAAAGTTTAAGAATAATATTAAGTTGCATTTACTAAATACTGTTTCCAACAAAGAATTGTTTAGATATTATTCTGCTGCAGATTTTGTTGTTTTTCCTAAAGAAAATACGTTAAGTGCATTGGATGCCCAGGCTTGTAGACTACCCGTAATTATGGAAGAAGATGAAACAAATGATTTTAGATTGAAAGAAGGTGGGCTTTGTTATAAGAAAGGCAATATTTCTGATTTAGGAACAAAAATATTAATGCTTATAAATGATCGTGAGTTGTTAAAGAAGTTATCAGAAAATGGCTATGGATATGTTAAAACAAACTTTGATTATGCAAATATTGTAAAACAAATGGAGAAAGTTCTTGAAGAAAAACTTATAGAGTTTTAAGAAAAAATAAATTAAAACATAAACTCTATACCGTAAAATGAAAATAAATCATCGGTAATTTTTAAGAAAAAGATTTTTGAAAGTCGTACATTTAAATATTGATGATACAAAAGGCGGAGCATCCATTGCTTGCCAGGCAATTAATAAGGCACTTAAATTAAGTGGCGTAGATTCTTCAGTTTTAGTCCAAAAGAAATACAAACCCAATAATGATTCTACTGAATTTGTACAAAACCTGTTTCAGAATATTTTATATCTTCTAAGATTTGCCCTCGATT
>JBJKPP010000067.1:0-17206 GCA_046706145.1 Ignavibacteriaceae bacterium
AAGTTCCATTACAAAATCATGGGCATTTGCTGTTTTTGCTGCGTTAATTACGCCTTCTAAAGGATAATTGCCAAGTCCATAAGCGATATTATTCTTGATTGATTCATTGAACAAAAATGTTTCCTGAGTAACTATCCCCATCAATTTTCTTAAGCTATCAAGCGTGACATCTTTAATATCTTTGTCATCAATTAGAATCTGACCTTCAGTAGGATCATAAAATCTTGGGATAAGGTCAACTAAAGTAGATTTACCGCCACCGCTTGGACCAACCAAAGCTAAAATCTCACCCTTATTTAAAACGAAGTTGACATTTTTTAATACAAGCTCAGGAGAATCTTCATATCTGAATGACACATTTTTGCATTCTATTTTACTCGTAAAGTCATTCAGCTTGATTGAGCCGCTGGAATCAACAATCGAAGGTTTAGTATCCAGAATTTCAAAAACTCTATCCGCTGCCGCGCTTGATTCCTGAATTCTATTATTAACACTGCTTAGTTCTTTTATCGGTGGCATCATTTGAAAGATTGCAAATAGAAATCCCAAAAATTCACTGGCTTTTAAAGTATTCTCCTGCAGAACTAAAATACCTCCATAATAAATTATGAATACACCAACCAAAACACTCAAAAACTCAGTTATTGGAGATGATAGATTTCTAATTCTTACTATCTTTAGTATTAGCTTAAAATAATTTCCCGTCTCTTTAATAAATTTTTTATTTTCATAGTCTTCCATACCAAAAGCTTTGACTATTTTAACACCGGATATAGTTTCCTGCAAAATGGTGGTTATGTCGGCAATTTTTGCTTGAATAATTGAACTTTGTTTTCTAAGCTTAACACCTATCCAGCTAATTATAGCCATAGTAAACGGCAACACAATCAACGCAAGAATTGTTAATTGCCAGCTAATGCTTATCGCAATCAATAAAAAGACTATGATAGATAATGGTTCCCTTATCAAATTCAAAAAAGTTGTGGAAATGCTTGACTGGACAGCATTAACATCATTAATAAACCTAGAAATTAAGTTCCCTACTTTTTCCTGTTTAAAATAACTCATAGGTAGTTGATGTAAATGTTTGTAAACCGCATCGCGCAAATCTTTCATTGAGCCGTGCTCAACATACGCCAGATAATATGCCTGGGCGTAGCCAAATACATTTTTTCCTAAAAATGCTATAAGGACAAGCAAACAGATTTTCATCAAAGCCGACGTTTTACTACCACCAAATACAAAATGATTGAAGGACGTAGAAACATCTTGACCAATTTTTTTTATCCAATCAGGCAAAATGCTTTGGCTGCTTGCTGCACTTGTTGGCTGGGTAACTTGTTCAGTGCTTGTGTTTTGCTGGAAGAGTGTGTCTAGTAATGGAATAGTTAGATAAACCGATGTGCCGTTGAGAATTGCGAAAAGGAAAGTGCACACGATAGAAATTATAACGTGTTTCCAATATGGCCTGACAAATTTAAATATTCTAATATAAGTGTTCATCTAATCGGTGTATGTTGAAAGAAAATATTTAATAAAATTAAAATTTAAGCAATTTTAAGCTTTATTCTGATATCTCTAAATCTTTACATAAGTTAAAATAGTTGATAGGAATTTAAGAAGTGATATAATTACAAGTATATTTTTCCATTTTTGACTTTGGTTATGCGCTAAAATCTGGTATTTGAGGAATATTCTCCAATCCGCAGCCGCCCTCCATCTTTATTTCTTTAATCAACTTATTACTATCAAAATCATAAATCATTATTTCTGAGTTCTTTTCAAATCCATCATCAAATATCAACCAGTTTTTGTAAATAAAGAAATTTTTCACTCCTCCTCCTTCAAAGAGCTTTGTAATTTTTTTGTCCTTCAAAGAATAAATAAAAAGTTTAGACGTCTGGGGATCTTTGTTGTAAATACTTTCATTATTAGGCGTTATATCCAAAGTGGAGAAAAACAAAAAATCCCCATCATCAGACCATTTGGTCCCATTCAGTTTTTGATTAACAGTTGTAATTAACGAAGTATCTTTTTTTTCATTATCAATTAAAAAGATGGATGTGCTTCCATTATTTGTGGTGTCTAATGAAAATCTACCATTAGAAAAATTATTATTGCTAAATATTTCGGGTTCCGGATATCCCTGTTTTATAATATCGTAACGTTTCACTTTGTCAGATGTTTTTTTACCGTTTATATTAAACTCAACAGAGCGATGAATTATAGTATTTGATTTGATTGTGTCTAAAGAGTTTAGCACTACTTTGAATAAGCTATTAGATTCCCAAAAATTAAAAAGCTGAATCCCATTTCCCATTCTTATTAGATGCTCTGTTTTTGAAGAATCTATTTTTAGCGAATATACATTCACTTCATTTATGAAGGGAAGAACTCCTTTTTTACCTTCATCACTAACTGTTATAAAAAATATATTTTTTCGATCCGGCGAATAAGAAAGTTCAGTCACTTCGTGATCTTTCTTGTGCCATATTAACGATTGACTAAGTGAATCAAAGCTAAATTTAAAGATCGACGGTTCGTAATCTTTCATGCCTACAAAGAAAAAACTCCCTTGGGTTTTGTTCTTGCCTGTTTTATCTGCTTCATTTTTATTCACTTTATTATTACATTCAATAAAAAGCAAAATAACAGCAAAGCAAAAAACTTTCTTTGTCACTATTGTACTCCAACTATCTTAAGCAGAACGTCTATAGTAGAACTTATCAGCATGAAGAAATATTTCCACAACGGACTGTATATAAAAAAGAGCAAAATAATTGATCCGTAAAAACCTAATCTGAGAAAAGAGGCCGTGTATTTATTAGGGAAAGCATCAAATAAAATGTGGGAACCATCCAACGGGGGGATGGGCAGGAGATTAAAAAAGAATAAAAATATGTTAAAAAAAATGCCGTACCAAAATATATTTAAAACTAAGGAATTATTGCCCATGTTTGCTTTTAAAGCTGATGTAAAAAGCAAAAGAAAAATTATGGCGAGAACCAGATTGGAGAAAGGGCCGGCAAATGAAACCAAAGCATCATCCTTAAGAGGATTCTTAAAATTTCTTCTATCTACCGGAACAGGTTTGGCCCAGCCAATTAAAGCAAACCCCGAAAAGAAAGTAACTAACGGGACAATAACCGTTCCGATAAGGTCAGCATGTTTTATAGGATTTATTGTCATTCTGCCAGCATTTTTTGCGGTTGAATCCCCAAGTTTCGATGCGGTTATTGCATGTGCAAACTCATGTAAAGTTATTGAAATAAAAAATATTGGTAAAAAAAGTACGAACGAAATAAGTTTTTCACTAATCTGAATGTGTCCCAAACTAACCTCGTGGATGATATTGCTTATGTTCTTGTTTTATAAATTCTCTATCGATGTGAGTATAAATTTGTGTAGTTGAAATATCCGAATGACCAAGCATTTCTTGAACCGCTCTTAAATCCGCTCCTCCTTCTAAAAGATGAGTAGCAAAAGAATGCCTGAATGTATGCGGATGAACTTCTTTATTTATTTTTGCTTCCTTTGAATATTTGCTAATAATTTTCCACACGCCCATTCGCGTAAGTTTCCCACCGTGATTATTTAGGAATAAATAATTGCTGCTTTTAGGTTTTTTCTCCAGAATAGGTCTGCTTTTCGTTAGGTATTGATTAATCCAATTAATAGCGCTGCTCCCGATTGGCACTAACCTTTCTTTTGAGCCTTTTCCGAATACTCTAATAATTTCCTCATCGAAGAATAAGGAAGAAATCTTCAAATCTATTAATTCCGAAACCCTTAAACCGCACGCGTAAAACAATTCAAGTATTGCCTTATCGCGCAAACCTAATTTGTTCTCCACCTTAGGTTGGGAAAGAATTTTCTCAACTTCATTTATGGTTAGTACCGGTGGCAATTTCTTTTCCAGTTTAGGAGTTTCCAGCTTTTCAATAGGATTTGCCTTTATATAATTATTCTGAAGAAGATAATTAAAGAAACTTTTTAACGACGAATAATAGCGGGCAGCAGTTGTACTTGATAACCCGAGTTTATTCAACAACTTAAAAAAAGAAAAGAAATGCTCATATTTTACTTGAGAAAGGTCAGAAATATTATTTTCTTTAACAAAATTCAGGAAACCGGAAATATCATTTTTATAAGAATTAACAGTGTTGTCAGATAGATTTTTTTGTAATCTCAAAAAGGCCAAATACTCTCTTAAGAAATCATCCATCTTTTTCTTCTTCTGTGCCTTTTTCTATTTTTTCCTGGTCAGGATATCTAATTCTCTTATGCCGCTGTCCAACTAAAATATTTAAGAAAGCATCTCTGATTTTGCTTATATCTTTGAATGTCAAAGGCGAATCATCCAATTCCCCCGTTTCCATTCTCGATTTGATAATATTGTCAATAACATTTTGAACTTTTACTGAGTCAGGTTCATCGATTGCTCTTACTGCTGATTCACATCCATCCGCCAGCATCACGATTGCAGTTTCTTTGGTGTTTGGTTTTGGGCCAGGATATCTGTAATCATCTATGTTAACTTTTTCTTCACCATAAAGTTTTTTTGCTCTTTCGTAGAAGAATGTCATCACATTTGTCCCGTGATGCATTGGAATAAAATCTATAATCTCAGGCGGCAAATGATTCTTCTTAGCGAGTTCAATTCCATCTTTAACATGCTTTATAATTAATTCGACACTTTCTTCCGGTGTTAAATTTTCATGAATATTTTTAACATTAAGCTGATTTTCTACAAAATTCTGGGGACTGCTAATTTTCCCTATGTCGTGATAATATGCCCCAACTCTTGCTAAAAGTGGATTACCATCTACAACTTCTGCAGCAGATTCAGCAAGCGTACCCATTGTCATCGAATGATTAAATGTACCTGTTGCCATTCTCGACAGGTCCTTTAACAACGGGCGGTCAAAATTAGATAGTTCCAATAAGGTTAAATCAGTTGTAATATTGAAAGACCTCTCGAAAAAGATTAACAAACCATAAGTGAGCACGGGACTTATTAGCGAATTTGAACCAGCAAAAGCGAATTCAATCACCAGTTTTTCAACCGATTCGAACCTTTCAAATCCAAAAGCTAAAATTGCAATTGTATAACCAATTAGTATAAAAAGAAAAGACCTAAATATTTGTGAACGGTTTTTAATGTCCCTTACGGTATAAACTGATAATCCTCCGGCAAAAATATTCATTGCAGTAAAAGCGTAGTCGTTTCCTCTCAATGCCCCGGCAATTAATGATATTACAATTGTTGCATAAAATCCTACGCGTGAATCGAAAATTATCGTGATAAGCATTGATGCGGCCGGAATAACAATTAATAGTTGAACAGGCGCTGAGACTTCGATTTGATTTATCAAGTACGTAATGAAAGCAATAAATAAAAGAATTATTACTATTATTAGAATTTTTGCGTTATCAAAAAAGATTTGCCTTCTAAATAAGAAAAAGTAAATTGAAATTAGAGTAATTAAAAAAGCTATATGCAAAAACTTACCAATATCCTGAAGAAGGAATTCCTCACCGCCTATTCTTTCGCCCTTAGCCTGCTTGTACGAATCAATCTTTAGCTTTGCCTCTTTTGTAACAATATCATGCTTCGCAATGATTCTCTCATTTTCATTCACTATGCCTGAATATTTAGAAACACTATTTTCTGCCTGCTTAATTTCCTCATTCGTATATTGTGGATTATATAAAACATTTGGACGAATAAAATGCCCAGTATATTCAATAAGAGCATTTTCAACACCAGGTGGAAAATTTAACCTTGCTATTTGGTTTTCCAACACGTCCTGCGCAGAGTCTGGGCTATAAAAGTTTTTTACTAACTCAATTTTATCAACGTTTCCGATCCTTATTGAAATGCTGTCCCCCTTAAGATTCACATTGCTTGTTTCAATAATTCCCCTTCTATAAAAATTATTCAGGAGATTCCTCGCAGTCTCAAACAATTTTTCCATTGTTAATTTTTCATGGCTGTCGGCGCTTTTTTCTTTTTTCAAAATATCCACAAAAGAATTATACGATTGAGAATTCAGGAAAGTCGGATTTTTTATAACCTGCGCCTTTGTTTGTAATGCATCTTTAATTGTTTTTACCAGAAATTCATCATAAGCTTTTAATGAGTCGAGGTCCTTTGACACAATATTTTCATTTCTAGTGAAAACGGGGAACACACTCTCTTCAGCTTCTTGAACCTCTTTTTTATAAACATGCGGGTCCTTATATACAGGAAAACTAAATGGTGCAATTAAATCGTCGTTGGTCCAAACCGAACCAACTGAAACTTCCGATTCAAGAGACTCTCCCTTAGGAAACATTAACACTATCAGAACAATCGTCGCTAAAACAATGAGAAGTCCGACTTTTCCATTGTTTTTCAGACTTTGTTTTTCTTTTTCTTCCATTTTAATTTTCTTTTGATTCTAATAAAATCTCCAAAAACTCGGAAACCCCGTCCTTATTGTTATCATTTTCTGTAACGTAATCCGCCAAATCTTTAATATCCGAAACGGCATTGCTTAATGCAATCTTTACTGCCTCTGTTTTGAATAAGCTGATATCATTATACCAATCACCAATAACAACTGTTTCTTTTTCCTTTATTCTTAGGTGATTTAATAGCTTCTGCATTCCTTTCCCTTTAGAGGTATTCTTCATTCTAACTTCCACATAATAAACATTCTCATGTCTATGAGATTTAAAATAAGAAGAGTTTAAACCAAATGAATACGGGAAAGACATTCTTTCCCAAACATATTTCATGTGTTTTCTATTATCGCTCGCAAAAACAACCTCCAAAGTACCTTTTATATAATCATCATAAGATTCTACTCTTTCATATTTCGCCCCAAATTTATCCATAATTTGCGGAATAAGTGAATTTGGTTCAGTATAATATATGGCATCAGCATGGCATAAGGCAATGTTTAAGGAAAACCTCTCGGCGTAATGCAAACATCTTCTAACATATTTCTTTTTGACAAAAAATTCATAAATAACATTTCCATCGGAACAATTCTTTATTAATGAACCGTCTAAAGAAATTATTGGAGTTTGTATTCCCAATGCTGATGCTATTTCAAAAATTGCTGAATGAAGCCTTCCGGATGCAATAGAAAATTTAACACCATGTGTCATCAAGGATTTAATCAGTACTCTGGTTTTCATCCCAACTTTTCCGTCATCTGAAAGCAGAGTACCGTCCAAATCAAAAATTACAATTTTTACTTTTTTTAATCTCTTTTTATCAAGCATAACTCAAGAATTCCAAATATGTTATAGTTCAGTTACTGCACAGAATTTTTATAATAATAAATTACAAGGATTAAACAAATAAACTTCATCAAAAGTAAATGCGAGCATAATTCAAGATTGTTTATTAGTTTTAACTTCTGTCAAAACACTCATTAATTTCCCAATTATAATTGTAGCTAAAACTCCGACCAAAGTGTACCACGTCCATGCCACTAACTTCAATGAAATGACTGTAATCATGATAAAAATCCCGGCTACAAAACCAGCTAATGCGTCTTCTTGCTTAGACTTTTTAATTAATATTCCCAATAAAAAGGTTCCTAACAATCCACCATATGTAAAAGACGCAATGCTAAGTGCAATTACAACAACAGAACGAGGTGATTTCATAAAAATAAATGCCGAGATCAGCAGCATCGCAGTCCAGATTATTGTGAAAACTCTGGAAATACTCAACTGTTTTTTTTCACTAATTTCTTTTCTTGATAAAGGAATGTAAAGGTCTAAAATTGTTGATGAAGAAAGTGAGCTTATGGATCCTCCCAAGGTTGAAAGGGCTGCGGCAAACAATCCAGCGATTATAATCCCTGTTATACCTGGAGGTAATGCTTTTATAATAAATAGCGGAAATATTTCATCCGGTTTGGTCGCTCCAAACGAATGCAGGTTAAGAGTTCCATAATATTTAAATAGCAAGACACCTACAAACAAAAACAATGCAAACTGTATAATAATAATGACCCCGCTACCAATAATTGCTTTTTGGCTGCTTCTTAAGCTCTTCGTTGTTAAGAGTCTTTGTACAATCAGCTGGTCTGTTCCATGAGATGCCATAGACAAAAACGCTCCTCCGATTAGTCCGCCAATCAACGAGTATGGTTGCTGAAAAAATCCCTTTATCCCTCCACTAAATCCCCAATTTATTACTTCCAATTTACTTCTAATTTCGGTTGAGTTAAATACTGAGCTTAAACCACCGGGAATATAATTTATCAAGAACAGCATCGCCACAACAGCTCCGCCTAAATAGATAAACATCTGAATAACATCAACCCAGATGACTCCTTTAACACCGCCGGTGTAAGTATAAATTAAGGCAACAAGCGCAATGATTACAACTGCTAATGATTGATTGATCTGGAGCATCAGATATAGCGGGATGGCAGTGGCTGCAAGTCTTACGCCATCTGCAGCGGTCCTAGTGAAAAGGAAAACTATAGATGCGAACGAGCGGGTTTTATCTCCGAATCTTGTTTCCAAAAAAGAATAAGCAGTTTTTAATTCACCTTTATAATAAGCCGGCAAAAAAACAAAAGCTACAATTATTCTTCCTATTAAATAACCGAACGTTACCTGCAGGAAATTTAAATTTGTAATGTAGGCAAGTCCCGGAATAGAAATAAATGTTAGCGTGCTGGTTTCCGCAGCAATTATAGAAAAGCATACCGCCCACCACGGAACCGCAGTAGAACCCATAAAATAATCTTTAACCGACCTTTGTTTCCCGCCAGAAATGATGCCGAAAATAGCAATTCCTATTAGGTAGGCCACAATTATGACATAGTCAATTGTGTGAATCTTCAAAGAAGTGTTCTATTCCTTTTTGAGTTCTTCAAACGCTTTTTCTACAGTATCGCAAACAGGTAAAACTCTGTTTAACTGGGTAATTTTTATTAAAGAATAAACTTTTTCGGAAGGAGAAGCAATCCTCATGCTTCCGCCTGTTGAGTTAAGAATTCTATTCGCCACAAGAATGGCAGAAAGTCCGGAACTGTCACAAGTTTCAACTTCACTTAAATCTAAAATAAGTTTTTTGTTCCCCTCAACTTTTAAAAGAAGTGTAAATTCTCCTTTGACCAAACCGGAAATATTAGTATCCAGCTTTTTTTCATTTAGCTTAAAAATCAGGACACTATCTACCTTCTTTATTTCGTAATTCATTTTTAGCTGTTAAATTTTTCCAGACATTCTAAGAAATTTTTATACGCAATTTCCGGTTCCTGTACGCTTTCCTTTACTTGAAAGTTGTAAACTTTATCTGAACTTTCTCTAGCAAAACCTATTTTGAACGGAGCATTAACAACTGATGTGACATAGGTACAAAATTTATCTTCTTTCCTATTTAAATCGATTATAACCTGGAACGACATTCCTTCCAATTTATCTATAGTTCTATTCGACTGCAGCTTAAGCGGACTCCGGCTGGCCATATTATGTTCTACTACCCTTGGTCTATATTTTAATGGAAGGAGACTTACACGGAAATCAAGAATGAAAATAGTGACGTGTTTTTTATTTCGCTCCAGATAATCTAACACTTGCATCGAATGTGCAAAGTCGGCATCTTCTTCAGGCATGATTACTAAGAAATTAAAGGCCTTCTTAAAGAAATCACTAAACGACTGGTTTTGATATTCTTTCCCTTTTATTTTCCAGTCTAATATAGAGTTAGTAATCTTTTCTTTTAACGAAGTTAACATTTTTTACTCGTTTTCCTTTAACAAATTTACAAAATCATTTTCATATAATACCTTAATTCCAAGTTTCTTTGCTTTATCCAGCTTTGAGCCAGGATTTTCACCCAAAATCAAATAATTCGTATTGCTGCTAACACTTGATGTTACTTTTCCGCCCAGCCTTATAATTTTTCCGCCGGCTTCCTCTCTAGATGAACTTGAAAGAGTTCCCGTCAGTACAAATGTTTTATCTTTAAAGAAATTCTCTTTAACTATTTTCTTTTTTGACTCAAAATTCAAACCATGATTCTTAAGTTTCTCAATGAGTTGAAGATTATGTTTGTCGCTCAAATATTTTTTTACGCTCATGCTAATTCTTGGTCCAATTTCGTGAACTTCCGATATTTTTTCCTCACTGGCCTCAATTAAATCATCAATGTTATTAAAGCTGTCCGTTAACTTTTGAGCGACTCCGGCCCCAACGTAGCGGATTCCCAACGCAAATAAAACTTTTGAAAACGGCTGATTTTTACTTTCTTCAATTGCGCTTAGTAAATTATCAACACTCTTTTCTCCCAACCTTTCAATCTGAATTAATTCTTCTCTTTTCTTCTTTAAATCGTAAATATCTACAAAGGTCCTTAAAAATCCTTTCTCTACAAACAACTCTATTAAAGCTTCGCCCAAACCTTCTATGTCCATTGCACCCCTCGCTGCAAAGTGTTCAAGTCTGCCTTTTATTTGTGCGGGACATTCTGAATTTTCACAATAATATGCTACTTCACCTTCAGGTTTAAATAGAACTGATTTACAAACCGGACATTTTTCCGGCGGCTTTACCGTCCTGCTGCTTTTTTTTCTTTCGCTTAATACCACAGAAACCACTTTGGGAATTACATCTCCGCCTTTTTCTATAACAACTTTATCCCCAACCCTAATATCTTTTCTCTTAATTTCATCAATATTATGAAGTGTGGCCCGGCTAATTGTGGAGCCCGCAAGAAAAACCGGTTCCAATTCAGCTACTGGAGTTATGGTTCCGATTCTTCCGACCTGCCAGGTAATTTGTTTTATTGTGGTAAACGCTTGTTTGGCTTTAAACTTAAAAGCAACCGCCCACCTCGGAGATTTTGCAATGTTCCCAAGGAGTCTTTGCTGACGCATTGAGTTAACCTTAATAACTGTACCGTCCACTTCATATTCTAACGAGTTCCTCTTTTCTTCCAATTTCCTGCAAATCTGAATAACATCATCTATGTTTTTACATAAAAGATGTTCCGGATTCACTTTAAATCCCAACTTTTTAAGAATATCGAGATTTTCTTTTTGTGAATCATATTCTTCTTCAGGGCTGAGAAGCGAATATAAAAAAGCATTTAGCGGTCTTTTGGCAACTATTTTGGGATCCTGTATTTTCAGAGTTCCGGCGGCGGAGTTTCTTGGATTAGCAAATAATTTTTCTCCCTGCTTTTCTCTTTCTTTATTGAATCTTTCGAAGTCGTTTTTGTTCATATATATTTCACCACGAACTTCAATATCATTAAGCTTAAATGGCGTTTTTACTTTCTTTAATCTTAAAGGAATTGATTTAATTGTCTTCACATTGTTTGTAACTTCTTCCCCAATTGAGCCGTCTCCTCTCGTAGCTGCAGTAACTAAAAGCCCCTTTGAATAGTGGAGACTAACCGAAACTCCGTCGATTTTAAATTCAACGACATATTCAACTTTTTCATCTTTCGGTAAAGCTTCCCTAACTCTTCTATCAAAATCGTATAACTCTTCTTCGCTATACGTATTGGCAAGGCTCAACATAGGAACTTTATGCTCTACAGGTTTAAATTCTTTTGTTAAATCTTTTCCAACTCTTTGGGTAGGTGAATCTGGGGTAATAAGTTCAGGATTTTCCTGCTCCAGTTTTTCTAATTCTTTTAGAAGTTTATCATAATTCTCATCACTAATTGAAGGTTCAGTAAGGACATAGTATTTATAGTCGTTTTCCCGTATTTGTTCCCGTAATTTTTCAACCTTCTCTTTAATATTCATAAAATTATTTGGATGTGGGTATCTCTAAATACTTTAGCCCGTGCTTATTAACTAGCACATATTTTACTTTCCCATTCTTGCCTTCAAAATTTAATTTTTTGTTATTCAATTTTAACTGTATAGCGCCGGAATTACCAAAAGTAATTTTGTAATTGTCATTTGCTTCAACAGTTTTTTGGGATTGAGGAAACATTATAAAATCATCAACGACGCTATCATCGACAACTATTCTTATCCATGAAGTATCACTTGCAGAAATGGATAAAGACAGGCTGTCATTTTTTACGCTGCTTGCCTTTGATGGCGAACTGGTATCTTTGGCAGCAGGAGTATTCACCTTATAACGACTTTCATTCTCCTTAATAACCTGTTCTATTGGTTTCTCAGTAACAATTATTTCTTTAGAGCTTTTAGTGAAGAAGAAATATACTATGGCAAGAACTGCCAATATAATGATGGCTCCCCCAAAAATTAACTTACCTTTATCAAGATTATTCGAAGTTTTAAAGCCGCTCTTCGCCTTTTCAACTGCATCATATACATATGATTTCTCCTTTATAGAAGCTGGCTTGTTCTCCTCACTTATGTTTTCAGCGGGAGGTGTCTTTTTATCTATTTCACTCAAGTCCACCCCTGATTTTGCAGCTTCGTATTTCTTCTGCATTTCTTCTTCATCTAAATCAAGTGCTTTTGCATATTGCTTAACAAAAGCTTTCACATAAATATCCGGCAGGAAGGCAAAATCTCCTAATTCCATTGCTTCCAGAAATTTCAAATCAATTTTTGTCTTTGAAGAAACCTGCTCTATGGTTAATTCTTTACTTTCACGTGATTTCTTCAGTTCATCTGCTAATTCTTGAAATGAATACATAAATTTTAGACTAAACTCTCCAAATTATTCTACCCTAATTAATTTTGCTGCAAAAGCGCCATCCATTCCGTGAACATGAGGAAATGTCTGAATACATTTGTTCTCATCAATTAATTCGGAAGGAAAATTTTCCTCACTGGCATCTTTTAAAATAAAATTATGATGATTATCTAAAAACTTTTTTACTATATCAAAATTTTCTTCCGGCTCTATTGAACAAGTGCTGTAAACAAGCACACCATCCTTTTTTAAAAGAGAAGCTGCTTTTTCAAGATATTTATATTGATATTCATTCATTTTTCTAATATCAAGCAAATCTTTCTTCCACTTGATGTCAGGCTTTTTCGAAAGAGTTCCTGTGCCGGAACATGGAACATCAGCAAGAACTCTATCAAAGGAATTTCCGTTGTAGTCCCTAGCATCAGTGCAGATTAGCTTAATGGATTTTATATCAAGCCTCTGCACATTTTTTGCAAAAATCTTTAATCTGCTTTCATACTTATCAATTGCAAAAATTTCTCCCTCGTCATTGATTAGCCCTGCCAAATAAGCTGATTTTCCTCCTGGTGCAGAGAACAGATCCAGGATTCTCATCCCCTTTTTTACATCCAGCAGCCTGCATGCTAAGCCTGCACTTTCATCTTGAATGTTAAAATATCCAAGCTTGAAATATTCCCAAGCCGTGATATTGGTTAAATTCTGAAGCTTGAAAAATTCAGGTAAATATTTACCCGGCACGTACCGAAGGTTCACGGATTCTAAAAGTTTACGAAACTCCTGCGGGTTCGTTTTTATCGAATTAATTTTTAGTGTTAAATACGGCTTTTCATTATTTGCAAGAAGTAATTTCTCGGTAGCTTCTTTGCCAAATCTTTCGACGTATCTTTTTACCATCCAGGAAGGATGAGATAAATAAGTGCTCAAATAACCTACTAAATCTTCGGCAGGGTCAGGATATCTAATTCCGTTTTTATTCCTGACAATATTTCTAAGAACAGCATTGGTTAAATTAGCAGGTTTCTGTCCCTGAAGTCTTTTCACAAATTCTACAGCTTCGTTAATAGATGCATAATCAGGAACTTTATTCAAAAATAAAATCTGATAAAGCGCAACACGCAATCCGTTTTTTAGATTTGGGATTGCTTTGGAAAAAGTACCTTTGTAAAAACCATTTAATATCCAATCAAGCCTTCCCATCCAGCGTACAACTCCATGCACTATTTCATACAGCAAAGCTTTATCAGGGCCGGAGAGTTCAGTGCTTCTCATTTCGTTATCCAGAAGTTTATCGAGATAAGCATCCGCTCTTTCCACTCTATTTAATATTTTTACAGCTAAACCTCTAACACCTTCGTATAAATCCGAAATTCTATGCTCTTCTAATTGTTCCATATTAATGGGGATATCCTCTTTTCTTTCTTTCTTTCTGTGTCAGTTCAAAAATCTTCCTAAACAATTTCTCTTCTGAATCATGTAACTTTATATTTCGTCTTTGCATCATTCTACTAGCAGTTTCTATGCTTCTATCCAAATCGTATGTTGCCAAGCCATTTTCCCCTGCCCAGGAGAAGGAGGGCAAATATTTATTTGGAAAACCCGCACCAAATATATTACAAGAAAAACCTGCAACTGTTCCAGTGTTAAACATAGTATTAATTGCTACCTTAGTATGGTCTCCAATTATTACTCCAAGGAATTGACTGCCGCTGTCAACCATTTCTCCATTTATATAAACCTTGACCTCTCCGTAATTATTTTTGAGATCACTACAATTAGTGTCTGCCCCAATATTTACCCAGCTTCCAATATAAGAATGACCTATAAATCCGGCATGCTGCTTATTTGAGTATGGCATAAAAATAGAATCTCCAACCTCTCCGCCTACTTTACCGACTTTGCCAATTGACAGATTTCCATGCACTACTGTACAGCTTTTCAACTGAGACATTTCTCCCAAATACAAAGAACCTTCTATGACCGAATTTGGAAAAACCACAGCATTTTTATCAATGTAAACAGGTGCTTTGGTAGCATCAACTACTACTCCCGGTTTTATTTCCGCTCCTTCTTCAAGGAATATATTTTCTTTACCAATTATTTGAACACCATTGTTTATCTTTCCCTTAATTCTATTTCTTTTATTTTTTGTGAACATTTTAAAATCAACGCGCATCTGTTCTTCATTATTATTTATGAGATCCCAGATATAGTTGGCACATTTTATATCAACGTTTTCTACAGGAAAAGCCTGCCTACCGGTAGGCAAGTCTTGAAACGCTTTTTTACTTATTGGTTTATTTAATTTTTTCTTAAACTGCATTAATCTATTGCCAGAAATCCTTGCAGCAACAATATTTTCCCCATTAATATATATCTTATCTTCCGAATCTTTCAGAGGAATAATCTTAGACATGTCGGGGGGAACAATAGCACTCCCGTTGATGAAAAGACATGAATCATCCGATATTGTATTTATTTCTATATCAGGAAAACGGTATTTTAAGACAGGAGTAAGATAATCCCTGCTATGGAGGGAATATTTACAATTCGGGTAAGCTCTTAATATTTTCTCTTTTAGAGTGATAAAACCACACATAAGGTCATACACCGGCCTATAAAAGACCAACGGCTCTAAATTTTCACAAACATCCGGTTCAAAAATACAGATTTGCATATCTTGATGACTTAATTTTAATGATTAATTTAATATTTTTTAACGTAATAATCTTGAAGAAAGGGCAGCAATTTAACGATAATATAACTAATTATTAGGTCATACCCGTTAGGATGTAAATTGTAGAATAGCTTTGTAGTCTTCTATAATTATACTTCAAACATTATCTATAAAAATGTTTTGAGCATAAAGAATTGTTTGTTTTAGATTTCCTTTTTATTATCGACAGAATTTGATGGGAAATTAATAGTATTAATGTATAATTCACCATATATTTTGTTCGGCGACGTTTGAGAAAAAATAAGAGTGCCAGAAAAAAGAAACACAAAAATAGCTTGTATGATATTTTTCATTTTATACCACATCGGATTATTAAGCGAATATTTTCATTGAAGGCAATAAAAGTATAAATAAGGTCCAGAATCCCATGCGAAGTAAAGTGAACCGTTATAAATTGAGAGAGCATCTGTTATTCCTCCATCATTATATGGATAATCTTTCCCGAACTGCCACATCAGATTATTTTGATTGTATGCTAAAAGCTCAGAATAACCACGAGTACCAATATATATTCTTTTGTCACTATCGATTGTTAATGGACAGTTGATTGTGGTACCATAAACAGCAAGCTGAACATTCCATTTGGTTTCCCCTAATGAATCAATGCTGACAAATTTATTAACCACATCGTTTACTAAATAAATATTCCCATCGTTATCTAAACATGGGTCAGAATCAAGATCACCTAGTTTATATTTCCATTTTAATTTACCATTCTTATCTAACGCATAAAGAAACGGCGAATCGATGGAAATAAAATAAATGGTTCCCTCGTTTCCTATTTCAATTGAAAAAACATTTTGTTTGATATAGCTACTGTCAACGTAAGTCCACTTTATTGTTCCATTAGGATTGACTGCAGTTATTGTTCCATACGAACCGTAATAAACAGTACCGCCTGATGAAATTGCAGGTGAACAAAGGTTATCTCCACCGTTAACCTCCCACTTTGTTGTTCCATCATGAGGATTAACTGCTATAAGATAATCAGTATTGGCATAATAAATTGTTCCATCTTTACCAATAGCCGGAGATGACATGATAACATCCCCTGGGTTATGAATCCATTTAAGATGGCCATCTGCAGTAAATGCGTAAATACCGCCGCCTAGAGTGCCGATGTATATTGAGCCATCATTTCCTATTGCTGGAGATGACCACATCCTTGTGATTGGTGTATATCTCCATTTTATACTTCCGTCAGGATTGATTGCATAAACTGAACTTGAATCCCAGCTACGTGGATTTTCGGTTCCTATGTAAATTGTCCCATCGTCACCTATCGCTGGTGAACCTATTAAATCACCATCTATTGGAATTCTCCATTTAACCGTAACACTATCCCCGCCCGGTCCCGTTATTCCCTCTATGGGTGTATTTACATTTCCGGTGTGTCTTGCGTCGTGTCTGAACATAGGCCATTGAGGTGTGCCGGATTGAGTTACTGGAGGTTCTGTAATATTGTTATCTGCCTTTTTGCAACCGTTAAATAAAATAACGACAACAGCTAAAACTAAAAAAGGTATTGATATTTTCATTACATCCTCTAGTCTCAATATTATTAAAAGTACATGATCATATAGAAATTTTTTCTATTGAAAAAATATTAGAAACGAATATAGTGAACTAATAAATTGTGAAGACATTTTTCAAGAACCCCTATTATATTTACCCCATCAAAACTCTCCTTAGGACAAAGAAAATTTCAACTTGAAAACAAAGTATTAATAATGTTCTTAAATGTCAAAGAATAAAATTAAATGCTTTATCAACACGCAACACCCAACTTCGTTAAAAAAGAAAAAGCCAGAACACCTGGCTTTAAAA
>JBJKPP010000068.1:0-12222 GCA_046706145.1 Ignavibacteriaceae bacterium
CTGGTTTCGCGCGTTCCCGGGCGGGCGTGATGGGCTAAAACCAGGTGAACTAATAAAATAAAAAAAGGTAAATTCAGTTGTCTTCTGAACAAAAATTATTTCAAATAACTAAACAATTAGGGGATATTATGGAAAAGGAAGAAAAATCCGATAGAATTAATTTCACACGGCGTGATTTTATAAAGAAATCCAGTGCAACGGTCGCCGGTTTATTCTTAGCGCCGTATCTTAAGCCTTCCGGTGTTTTCTTATATAACCATAAAAGTAATGTAACTTTTTTGACTACTGTAGCTATTACCAATACGGAAAACACACCTGCCGACAGCTACGTTTACGATGACGCCAACGGTGGTGTTATACAAAAAGTGCAATATCTCTTCGACCAACTCGGTGGAGTTTCTGATTTGTTCAGCAAAGGTAAAAAAGTAGTAATAAAGATAAACTTAACCGGCGGTTCGGGAAATGCCTCTAACTCGAAGTTGAACGGTGTTCCGGTAACCGAAGCGATGTGGAGTAATCCGGCGGTTGTAAGAGCAGTGGCACAATTAATTATAGATGCAGGAGTTTCCGCAAGCGATATCACAATAACAGACAGTTTGGGAAGCGGGGATTCCTTTGACAATTCTGCTTTCCAAGGCTATGTGGATATTCGGAATTCTTTAGGCTGCAACCTGGTTGATTTGAGCAAAGGAACTTTTGTTGATATTTCGACAGGGAGAAATTATTTTAATTTTTCATCATTAACCATGAATCAGATTTTAAGGGACGCCGATGTTTATGTTTCAATTCCTAAATTGAAGCAGCATGCAGAAGCTGGGCTCACATGCTCTTTGAAGAATCAAGTCGGAACAGTTCCGCAAACTCTTTACGAAACGCAGCAAATTCAATATAGAAGGCAGGCTATTCACAGTCCTACAAATGGCTCATCGGCTTCATATTTGCCTGAATCAGTTTGTGATTTGAATGCTGCGCGACCAGTCCACTTCGCAGTAGTAGATGGAATAAAAAACGCGAAAGGCGGCGAGGGTGTTTGGAATACTAATTTTGTTCCCTATGAAAGTCATGTTCTGTTTGCTGGCAAAGATCCGGTTGCAACCGATAGTGTTGGAGCCTATCTAATGGGATTAGATTGTGAAGCGAAAAAACTTCAACTGCCAGGAGATAATGGCTATGGTGATATAGAATGTGATAACTATTTAGACCTTTTGCATACTAAGGGTGTTGGTACAAATCAATTAAGTGAGATTAATATTGTAGGCGATGGTAAAAGTTTAATAACATCAATCCGGCAGGATACAGGTACACAAAAGCCTGTTAATTTCAAATTGTGTGCAAACTACCCGAACCCGTTTAATCCGTCAACGATGGTAGTTTTCTATCTACCGCGGAATGAATATGTAACGCTGAAAATATATAACATCATAGGCAGGGAGATCGAAACTCTCATAGAAGGTGAAGTTCCTGCAGGTGAGCACCGTTTGCAATGGAGCGCTGAGGGTCTTGCCAGCGGAGTTTACTTATGTCGAATGCAGACTAAGGATTTTTCCGATACCATAAAGATGATTTATCAGAAGTAAGCATTAATTTGATTTGTCATATTAGTTCAAGGCTATCACCTAAAATTGAATACTGTTAAAACAGCTTAATATTAGGCTTTTATATCTCATTAGCACAGGGGTTAATCCCAGCGTTAATTATAAAAGGTGAATAATGGATTCGATTAAAAACGGATTAATTCATTCAGTTGGATTAGATGATAAAGCATCCTTAGAAAGGATATATAGACTATATTGGTCAAAATTATATATTTACGCTTTCAATGTTTTACGCGAAAGAGAAGTATGCGAAGATATTGTTCAAAATATTTTTGTTGACTTATGGACAAAAAGACATGATGTTCAAATAACCGATCTAAAACCCTATTTATATCAATCGGTAAAACATCAAATTTTTAATCACTTCCGTAAGAGTAGATATAAAAAACAATTGTTAGAGAAATTTGACATGGTAAGTAAACAGTATAGAATTGATGAATTATATGAAAAAAAAGAATTGAAAGCTCATATAAAGAAGGCAATATCTAAATTACCTGAGCGGCGCAGAATAATTTTTCAAATGAGCAGGTACGATGGACTTTCAAACAAAGAGATTTCCGAAAATCTAAACATTTCATCGCAGACTGTTAAGAACCAAATTAGTGAATCCTTAAAATTTATTCGCAAGTCTTTGATGAATTTGTATCTGTTGTTTTTCTAAACCGTTTACTTCCTCAGCCCATGATCTCATTATTCCTGTTTTAATTGTTTATACTTGAATAAATTTAATAGAATATTTTAATAATATTATTTTTCTTTTAATTATATTACTTTAAAATATGTGATTGCTGAAAGCACTGATTAAATATAGATATTTTGGCCATATTTGTTATGAGAAATTTGATGTATGGGTAATACTTATGAAACAAATTCAGCATTCCGTTTTGGTCATATTTTTGACTATTATGAGCTTCACCTCGTTGTTGGACCAGTGGGTAAAAATCAACGGAACGTGCAGTAATAATGTTATGTGTCTTGCGGTAAGGGGCACGAAACTATTTGCAGGGACCTTTGGCAGGAACATTTTTCTTTCTACCAACAACAGCACTAGTTGGACTGTTGTCAACTACAGTGGGGTAGAGAAACTTTCACTTTTAAAATAGGCAGCTATTATGAGTGGTTAATAAATGTTAATAAAATTTTTATCATGGGAGGAATATTTATGAAACTCATTCAACACATTATCTTAATCTCACTACTAACAATCAGCTTTCTAACCCCAACGTCCGCACAATGGGAGCAAGTTGATGGATTTTACGGCGGTATGATTTTGTCTCTTGCAGTTAGTTCCAACGGGACGGGCGGAACTAATATATTTGCCGGCACCGGTTACGGGGGAGTCTTCTTATCAACCGACAATGGTACAAGCTGGACGCCTGTTAATTCGGGCTTGACGAATACCGATGTTTACGCACTTGCCGCAGTCTCTAATGGGTCAGGAAATGCAACAATTTTTGCCGGTACCTGGCAAGGCGGCGTTTTTAGATCTACTGATAACGGTACAAACTGGACAACGGTCGATTCAGGCTTAACGGACTTCGGGGTCGTAAGTCTTGCTGCCGGCCCTGACGGGAAAGGCGGTGCAATAATTTTTGCCGGCGGCTGGCAAGGCGGCGTTTTTAGATCTACCGATAACGGGACAAGCTGGACAAATGTAGATTCCGGGCTTACTCAATTCCCGGGTTCTTTTGTAACTGCTCTTTCTTTTGCATTTAGTGGAACTAAAATTTTTACTGCAACCGGTTTAGGCGTCTCCCTATCAACTAACAATGGATTAAGTTGGACGCAGGTCAACAACGGATTGAATTTAAATGTCGGCGGAGGCGCCACTACCGGGATTAAGACGATTGCCGTAAGCGGTGCAAATCTATTTGCAGGGAATCAAAACGGTGTTTTTCTTTCGACAAACAACGGCACTAGCTGGACTGCAGTCGATTCTGGTTTAACTGATCTTAATGTTAGACATCTTGCCGCCGTCGGTACAAATATATTTATCTCTACTAACACTGGTGCGTTCCTGTCAACCGATAACGGTACAAGCTGGGGTGATGTCAACACACCATTTTCATACTTAAATAATATTGTCAAAACCAAGAACAATTTAATTGCTGCTACTTCCAATGGAGTCTTTTCTTCAACTGACAACGGTACCAACTGGACACCTGTAAATTCAGGTTTAATTTGCAGTGATATTATGACTTTTACCTCTATTGGTACAAATCTCTTTGCAGGAACTTATGAGGGAGTCTTCAGATCAACGGACAACGGCGTAAGCTGGACGCAAGCTAATTCCGGTTTAGAAAATACTTATGTTTTTACTCTAGCTGCAAAAGGAACAAATCTCTTTGCAGGAACTGAGGGAAGCGGAGTCTTTCTATCAACAGACAACGGCACAAGCTGGAAAGCCGTTAGTTCCGGTTTAGGCAATACTTATGTTGATGCTATTACAATTATTGATTCAAATTTAATCGCCGGGACTGAAAACGGCGTTTATTTTTCGACAGATAACGGCGTAAACTGGACTACAAGTAACGACCTAAACACTTATTTTATTTACACATTAGCCGTCAGCGGCGCAAATGTTTTCGCCGGAACCAATCACGGAGTTTTTCTATCGACTGACCACGGGAAAAACTGGGCAGCAATCAATAACGGAATGGAGAATGTCGATGTTGATGCCATAACGTTTATCGATACAAATCTCTTTGCAGGAACTTACGGAAGGGGTGTCTATAGATCAACCGACAATGGTTCAAGCTGGAAGGCGGTCAATTCCGGCTTAACCTATAATAAAATTCCCGGCTGGATGAACAACGATGTTCGAGCTTTCGCCGTCAGCGGCAAAAATCTCTTTGCAGGAACTTACGGCGGCGGAGTTTTTCTATCTACCAATAACGGGACAAGCTGGAAAGCAGTTAATAACGGTTTAGAACATAAAATTATTTATACTCTTTTCGTTGATGGTACAACTCTTTTTTCCGGGAATCACGGTGGCGGTATGTGGCGCAGACCCCTTTCCGATATGATCATTACATCGACGGAGGGTTTTTCAAAAAGCCTGCCGATGAATTTTAGTTTAAGTCAGAATTATCCTAATCCATTTAATCCATCAACAGTTATCCGCTATCAGCTTTCAGCATTCAGCTTTGTTAAGCTAGATGTTTACAATGTCCTTGGAGAGAAAGTAGCTGAATTGGTGCACAAGAAACAACCGGCAGGAACATATAACGTAACTTTTAACGCAAGTAAATTAGCAAGCGGAATTTATTTTTACAGGCTGCAGGCGGGAAGTCTTGTAAGCACTAAGAAGATGATTCTTTTAAAATAAACGACTATTATGAGAAGCAAACAATAAAAGGATAAAGGTAAAAAGGTACAAAACTAAATACTTTTTGTACCTTTTGGCTTACATCATTTAAAGGAATATTTAAAAAGTATCACGCCAGATAGTACCTTTCACTCATTCAGGTTACCTAATAAATACAAATAGATATTATTAATATTCTTAATTCTTAAGAGAAGTATGTGGACATAAGAGAATTTTCGAATTTAATCGAAAAATATAAAAAGGGTGAATATTCACCTCATGAAAAGGAATTGCTGGAAAACTATCTGGAATCATTCCAAGATAATCCCGGTGAATGGAACGAAAATGAAATGGGGAATCAGAAAATTACAGAAAAGAAAATTTTTTCTGAGCTTATGAAACGGGTTAATAAGGAAAAAAATCTTAATATCAATAGCACAGTCTTTAAAGATTAAAATACTTTATAAAAAACAAGAACATAGTTAATTATTATAGCAAAAACATAATTTGAATTATTAAATGAAAAACTTCGAGACCTATTCGCAGGTAATAAGTTTTTTATAATTTTTTTCACCAGTTATACTTTTGCTCAAAATCTAATTTATAGAGATGGGTAGGCTTATTTAATCTGGGCAGCAAGAAATTTCTATATAGCCAAGTTGAAAGAAAATATGCTTGAGCTTGACGGTGAACTTCAGATTATACAAGGATTACCTGAAAAGGACTTTAGGAAGGTCCCTATATGTTTGAACGGAGAGGTACTTTTTATTTAACATATCCGCATGCTTTGGATACAAGGGAAAGACTTGAATATTCAACGAGTAATAATCCAATAGGCCAATTTAAAGTTACCGGCGTATTAATGGACGAAATTCCCGGCTGCTGGACAAACCAGTGTTCGGTAATTAAGTACAAAGGGCAGTGGTATTTGTTCTGTCATCATAATGATTTGTCTCCACATTTTGATAAAAACAGATCTGTCAGGATAGACAGTTTGTTTTTCAATGAAGATGCTACAATAAAAAAAGTTATTCCCACATTACGAGGTGTGGGTATAACAGAAGCTTCTCGAAAGATACAGATTGACAGGTACAGCAAAAAAGGCGATGAAGGTGCTTCGATAACTTTTCTCGATACTCTCGACACCTTCGGAGGATGGAATACAATTTCCCATGCACCAAATGCGTGCATACAATAGTATTAATTTCGGCAGAAATAAGCTAAAATTAGTTAGTGTGAAATGTTTATCAAAAACCGGAGATACTTTACAAATAAGGTTAGACAATGTTATTGGACCTATAATTGCACTAGTAGAAATTTTCCAGGGTTCCGAATGGAAAACTGTTAAATCACCTTTGTTAAAATATCAACTAGGAATTCATAATCTGGTTGTACAATCAGAAAATAATAATGTTGAAATAGATTGGGTAAGTTTCAAATAACTCATGATACAACTAAGGTTATTAAGAGATAGGTTTATACGATTAATTATTAACTCATTTTTTACGGAGAATTAAATGGAGAGAATAAGCATAAAACTTATAGTTGGAATAGTGGTTCTCTTTTTTATTTGTTCCACTCCGCTTTTAGCTCAAACTGTTACTATTAATGCTGGCAGTAATCAAATTGTAAGTTGGGAAAAAACACACTCAACGCGACTCGAAGGGCGTGTTTCACCACGTAATATAAAAGTAGAATGGACATGTCCACAGAATTCAGAAGTAGTTTTTAAAGATGCTTCCAATCGCATAACTGAAGTTACCTTTCCGCGTCCCGGTTATTATCTTTTATATCTTACTGATAAAGAACAAGGAAAAGATTCCGTAAAAAGCTCCGTTATTATAAATGTTTTTAAACCTCATTCATATAAGCAAAGGCTTTCCGATCTAATAAATTTGATGACTGTTGATGAGAAAGTTAGGGAGTTGACAAATGAAGCAGATTCCATTCCGCGGTTGGGACTTCCTAAATATAACTATTGGAGCGAAGCTTTACACGGAGTACTTGCAAGCGGAGCAACATCATTTCCACAAGCTGTTGCTATGGGTTCCACCTGGGAGCCTAGTCTTATACACCGTGTGGCTTCGGTAATATCCGATGAAGCACGTGCCTTGCATGTTATTGAAGGCAAAGGGCTAACTTATTGGAGTCCTACTTTAAATATTGCCCGCGATCCGCGTTGGGGGCGTAATGAAGAATCTTATAGTGAAGATCCTTATCTGCTTTCACAAATGGGAGTTGCATTCGTTATAGGTATGCAGGGTGATGATCCTTATTATTTAAAAACTGTTTCCACGCCAAAACACTTTATTGCTAATAATGAGGAAGCACGCCGTCATACAGGTTCTTCAGATGTAGATATGCGTAGCTTGTTTGAATATTACTTGCCCGCATTTCATCATGCTATTGTTGAAGGTAAGGCCTTCTCAATAATGGGTGCATATAATGAATTGAATCATGTTCCTTGTAATGCAAATACTTTTTTAATGACTGATTTGTTGAGACATAAATGGGGGTTTAATGGTTATGTGGTATCTGATTGTGGTGCCATTTTTGATGAAGTAGTAAACCATCATTTCTTCAAAACAGGTGCGGAGGCCGCCGCCGCAAGTATTCGTGCGGGTTGCGATCTGAATTGTGGGGTATCATATCGTCGTGACCTAAAAGAAGCTCTTGATGAAGGATTATTAGATGAAAGAGATATTGATACCGCATTGACACGAGTTCTTTCGGCGCGTTTCAGATTAGGTGAATTCGATCCGCCATCTGTGGTACCGTATAGTTCAATTAACAAAGATAGTTTGGATAGTAAATATAATCGTGCTCTTGCACTTGATGTTGCAAAGAAGTCGATTGTACTTCTGAAGAATGACGGAATACTGCCGTTAAATAAGAAAAAGATAAAATCAATTGCTGTGATAGGTCCGAACGCAGCCGAAGCTCAGCTTGGAATATACGCTGGCTTTCCCAATGTGGAGGTGAGTCCACTGGAAGGTATAAGAAAAAAAGCCGCTTCGCTTGGAATTAAAGTTAACTATGCTCTCGGATGTTTAGTCTCGAGCAAATTATTAAGGCCCATAGAACCGCAGTATTTTGCAAAGGTTGAAGGAACCAACAAAACCGGTATGAAAGGTGAGTATTTCGATAATATGAATTTATCCGGCAAACCTGTCTTAACGCGTATAGATTCTATGGTTAATTTTTCTTTCGGAACCAATGCTCCGGCTCCAGGATTACCGAAAGATCATTTCTCGATCCGTTGGACGGGAAAGATAATACCCCCAGATACAGTTCATTATATAGGTATAAGCACAGATGACGGAGGCAGGCTGTATCTTAACGGGAAACTATTGATAAACGATTGGACAGACCATAGTGAAATAGGGCACAGAGTAAAAGTTGATTTACTTCCTGGTAAAGAGTACGAAATAGAATTCGACCAGTATGATGATGAATTGGCTGCCGCGGCCAGATTAACATGGAATCCTGGCAAGGAAAATTTCGAAAATGCCAAGAAGATTGCCGCAAAAAGTGATGTTGTTATTTTAGCAATTGGTACCTCGCCGGCAATTTCACGCGAAGAACTAGATAGGACAACCGTAGAATTGCCTAAAGTTCAAAGAGAATTAATAAAGGCTGTTGCATCTGTTAATCCTAATATTATTTTTGTTCTTGTAAACGGAGGTCCCGTTGCTCTTGCTGGGACACAAAATGATGCGAAAGGAATAGTTGAAGCATGGTACGACGGTGAATTCGGCGGAGACGCTATTGCTGATGTTTTATTCGGTGATGTTAATCCAGGCGGGAAACTTCCGGAAACATTTTATGCTTCTACTAAAGAGCTCCCTCCAATGTCGAATTACGATCTTATAGATTATCCTCGGACTTACATGTACTTTAAAGAACCTGTACTTTATCCTTTTGGCTACGGTCTTTCATATACTACGTTTAAATTTTCTGATCTAAAACTTAATTCAGATAAAATTGAAGAAAACGGTGAAGTCGAGTTAAGTTTTTCAGTTGAGAACACCGGTAAAGTAAAAGGCGATGAAGTAGCGCAGGTTTATATTCATAAGGATAACGCAAATATAAAAGTGCCAATTAATAAGTTGAAGCGCTTCCAAAGAATTACATTAACACCCGGAGAAAGCAAAGCTATCACTTTCAAAATTCCAGCATCAGAATTTTCTTTTTACAGTACCTCGACAAACGATCTCAAAGTAGATCCGGGAAAGTGGGAAATTCAAATCGGCAGTTCATGTAAAGATATACATTTGAAAAAAACAATTACAATTGAGTAAAGCTAAAGGAAAAATAGCATTTCAAAAAAAGGTAAGGAATGAAAGAAAAGAAAGTTTTTGTCACCGGCTGTTTTGATATGCTACATAGTGGACATGTTGCTTTTCTTGAAGAAGCTGCACAATACGGCAATGTTTATGTAGGCGTAGGCTCTGATGAAACCGTGTATAATTTAAAAGGTCGTTACCCTGTTAATAATCAAGATGAACGCAAGTATATACTTGATGCTTTAAGCTGCGTTAAAAAATCCCTTATAAATACAGGTACTGGAATCATGGATTTTCTTTCGGAAATAGAACTTGTAAAACCTGATATTTTTATAGTTAATGAAGATGGAAACACACCAGCTAAAGAAGAACTTTGCCGAAAGCTTGGAATTGAATATAAAGTATTAAGAAGAGTTCCGCATGCGCACTTACCTTCTCGTTCTACTACTACCTTAAGAAAGGAGTGTATAATACCATACAGGATGGATCTGGCCGGAGGTTGGCTTGATCAACCTTTTGTTGGAAAATATTCTCATGGACCTGTGATCACAATTTCAATTGAACCGACAATTGAATTTAATGAAAGAAGTGGAATGGCTTCAAGTACTAGGCTAAAGGCAATTGAACTCTGGCAAACCGATATACCTTCCGGTAATAAGGAAAAACTTGCTAAAATGTTATTCAGTTATGAGAATCCCCCCGGGACAAGGGTTGTTGCAGGTTCTCAAGATGCTTTAGGAATTGTAATGCCGGGGTTAAATAAATTAGAATATAACGCTGATTACTGGCCGGAAAAAATAATCTCAATTCAGGATGAAAATATATTGTCATGGTTAGAACAACATTTATATTTGCTAACCCTTGGTCCTCGTAGTAGAAACTATGATGTACTCTCCAATACTAATATAAATATAGAGAATGCTGTTGCATTAAAAGAAGCGGCCGAATGCTGTTGGGAATCAATTTTAAATCGTGATGTGGAAAAGTTTGGCCATTACTTCAAAAAATCATTTGAGGCACAAATAAAAATGTTTCCAAATATGGTATATGATGAAATAATCGATATTATTGAAAAATATAGAAATTCATCCTATGGTTGGAAATTATCTGGTGCTGGCGGAGGAGGGTACATTATTTTTGTTTCCGAAAGAGAAATCCCAGGGTCAATACAAATAAAAATTAGAAGAAATTCTCAATAAATAGTTGAACATTTTGTTCATAATAAAGATTTGAGCTATGTTATGTAAAGAAGATGGAGAGAGCATATTATTATAAAAACTCTTTAAAACTTAACTCTAGTTTTCATTAAATATATTTGAGAAAGGCATTGCGGATGAAAATTTTAATTATTGCAGCTATTATTGCTTTTTTAGTTGTTACTGTAAAAACGTATGGACAATTAAATCCTAATTCAAATGAAACACAGCAGACTACTATTTGCAATCCCCTAAATCTTAATTATAGGTTTTGTTTAGATAAGCCGTCGAGACGGGAAGCTGCAGATCCAACAATGGTTTTATATAAAGGCGAGTATTATTTATTTGCCTCAAAATCCGGCGGATACTGGCACTCCACAGATTTAATTCACTGGGATTTAATAACAACAAAGGATCTTCCGTTAGAAGACTATGCCCCAACTGCAGTTGTAATGAATGATACTCTTTATTTTTTAGCTTCTTCTGACAAACCCAAAATATATAAAACAGGGGATCCGAAATCGGGTAAATGGCAGATAGCTAATCCGGCATTTCCTATCGGAATGATTGATCCGGATTTGTTTGTTGATGATGACGGTAGATTATATTTCTATTACGGATGCTCAAATATAAATCCCATTTACGGTGTTGAACTAAATACAAAAACTCTTAATCCTATTGGAAAGCCAAAAGCACTTTTTAACAGCCATAAAGATAAATACGGTTGGGAACGGTCTGGAGATTACAATGATAAACCTGACAAACCCTGGATAGAAGGTTCATGGATGACAAAGCATAACGGCAAATATTATTTACAGTATGCGACACCGGGTACTCAATTTAAAAGTTACTGTGATGGTCTTTATATTTCAGATAAGCCGCTTGGAAATTATACGCTTGCACCTAACAATCCATGCTCATCCAAACCAGAAGGTTTTATTGCCGGGGCAGGACATAGCAGTACGTTTCAAGATATCTACGGTAACTACTGGCATATCTCTACTATGACTATTTCAGTGAAACATATGTTCGAAAGACGTTTGGGGTTATTCCCGATGTTTTTCGATAAGGACGGGGAATTATACACCTATACCGGATTTGGTGATTTCCCTTTTAAAGTACCTAGGAAAAAAATATCGGGTCCGGACGAATTATCACCTAATTGGATGCTGCTTTCATATAACAAACCGGTTGAGGTTTCTTCTGAATTACCCGGTCATCCGAAAGAATACGCAGCGGATGAGAATATACGTAATTACTGGAGTGCTAAAACCGGTAATAAAGGTGAATGGATATCGATTGATTTGCAAAAACAATGCACAATAAATGCCATTCAGGTTAATTTTGCTGAAAACGAAGCTCAAATATATGGACGTAATCCTGAAATTTACTACCAGTACCTTTTGGAATACTCTTCAGATAATAAAATATGGCATACATTAGTTGATAAAACTAAAAACAAAACTGATGTGCCGCATGATTATATCGAATTTCAGGATCCTGTAGAAGCTCGTTTTGTGAAACTTATTAATTATCGAATCCCAGGCGGAACATTTGCGATTTCAGGACTGCGTGTATTCGGAAACGGAGGCGGACCTCTTCCTGTAAAAATCAGTGAGTTTAAAATTGATCGTTTAAAAAAAGATAGATGTATAGTAAATATAAAATGGAGAAAAAGCCCGAACACCGTCGGCTTTAATATTCGCTACGGAACACAAAAGGATAAATTATATCACAATTACGAAGTGCTGGGAACAGATTCAATAACAATAAGAAGCTTAAACAGTTTATCGAAATACTATTTTACTATCGATTCCTTTAACGAAAATGGAATTAGT
>JBJKPP010000069.1:0-5552 GCA_046706145.1 Ignavibacteriaceae bacterium
AAAAACAAATGTTTCATTTCGTTTATGTATTTATTACGTGTAAGAACTAACAGGTCACCTTACGTACAGTCTTAATCTTAATCATGCTCTTAATCGGGAAAAAATTGAGCAAGATTAAGAGAAAGAATAAGATTAAGAACTTTTTTGCGTAACATGAACTAACAGCTAATTGTATGGGTATATATGAGAATAACCATTAACGAAAAAAATATAGAGAAAACTCAAACAAAAAACATTAGTACAATTACCGATAGAGTACCGTATAATTACCGATGTTTTTTATAGTGATGGATTAATTTCATTACTATGGAAAATTAACCACCTCAAATTCTTAATTATTCCCTTGAAACCGCCTCATTATTTCCTATTTTTGAATTTATGAAAATCAGGATACTTTTTATTTCTGTTTTATTTATGGGGATTTGTTTTGCCCAAATCAACAATGATTTTAATAATCGTTATATGCTTGCCCAGAGTTACCAACAGGCAGGTGAATTAGAGAAAGCGAAAAGTATTTATGAAAGTTTATATGCATCCCAGCCTAATAATTACCGTTTGTTTCAGGATCTAAATAATATTTACCTCGATTTGAAGGATTACAATTCTTCAATTCAACTTATAGAACTTAGAATAAAAAGTGACCCGAATATAGATTTATATGGACTGCTTGGAAGTTCATACTATCTGATGGGAAACGATAATAAAGCTTTCGAAGTTTGGGATAATGGATTGAAAGCGTTTCCTGCTTCCGAAACAAATTATAGAGTAATAGCAAACTATGCAATAGAAAGAAGAGCATTTGATAAAGCAATAGTATATTTAAAAAAGGGGCAGGAAATATCTAAAAATCCGGAGGTGTATTCTTTTGAACTTGCAAATCTTTACGCTGTTACAATGCAGTATAAAAATGCTGCAGATGAGTATTGTATGATTTTATCAAAAAATTCCAATCAGTTAAACATAGTTGAAAGCAGAGTATTATCTTACACTAATAAACCAGATGCACTTTCTCAAACTATTAAGGCTTTCGAAGAGTGTGGAAACAGTGACGACGTAAGCTTCAATTACCTGCTTGCAAGACTTTACGTTGAGAATAAATCATACGATAAAGCATTGAATATGTATGAAGAAATAGACGATAAGCAGGGCGACCAAGGAGCGGAATTATTTCACTTTGCCCAAACACTTTTAAGTGAAAAAGAGTATGACCTTTCCGCCAAAGTTTATAACGAAGTGATAGATAAATATCCGGATTCCCCATTGATACCGAGTGCAAAATTAGGTTACGCAAAAACTCTTGAACAAAGCATAGTTGATGAAACAGATACTACAAGCTGGAGACCATTTAAACAAACAGATTTGCAGAACGCTGATTTATTTGATAAAGTTATAAATGCTTATCAGCAAATCCCGAAAGTTTATCCAAATACGGAAGTTGCGGAAGAAGCATATCTACAGATTGGAAATATTAAATATCACGACCAGGACAAGTTAGATGAAGCTGAAGAATATTATGACAGAATCGTTACTCAATCTTCTATGTCAAAGTTTGCGCCTGCGGCCTATTCTGAATTAGGGAATTTGTATTTATGCAAAGGAGATTTAAAAAAAGCAGCGTACAATTTTTCACAGGTAAGCAAATGTCCCAAAGCAACCGATGATAATAAAAATGAAGCTGAATATAATTTGGCGCAGGTTTATTTCTTCCAAGATAATTTCAAGCAAGCAGGAGAAACTCTTAACAATTTGCTTCAGAATCTAAAGGCTAACTCGGCAAATGATGCAATCGAACTTTCTATGATTATAAATACATCAAAAGGAGATTCGTCTTCTTTGGCGGATTTCGCTGATGCTGAATTCTTAACTGCCCAGAAGAAATATGAACAGGCTGCTGAAAAGTATAAATTAATCGCAGAAAATCAGCGGGCATTTACCCTAAACAATATTGCCGAACTTCGGGAAGCGGAAATGGAACTTGCTTTAAATAACTATGGTAAGTCAATTGAAATGCTGGAAAATATTTCTAAAGAGGGAGAAAGCAACATTTATGCTGATAAGGCATTATATTTGTTGGCTAAGATTTATCAGTTTGGGCTGAAAAATGATGCAAAAGCTATTGAGAGCTATCAAAATTTACTTGAAAAATACCCAAACTCCTTATATCTTGATGATGCAAGAGATCAAATAATAAAATTGAAAAAGATAAGCTAATGAGTAAAAAACAGAATCAGAAAATTGTGAAATGTTCATTTTGCGGCAGAGAAGGCAGCGAAGTCGGCAGTATGATTGCAGGTCCCGATGTTTACATCTGCGATGTATGTATTGAAAGCAGTGTGGATATTCTAAAGAATAATCTTGCTGCATATTCGAATCAAAAAACAAAAAGCATTCAGAAACATACGCCTGAATCCATTAAAAAAACTTTAGATGAATATGTAATTGGCCAGGAAAAAGCTAAGAAAGTTTTGTCAGTTGCTGTGTACAATCATTATAAGAGAATCAATTCCAAATCCTCTTTTTTTGAACTCGATGATGTAGAGATTGAAAAAAGTAATATCTTGTTAATTGGACCAACGGGAGTTGGAAAAACTTTGCTGGCACAGACTCTTGCTAAAATTCTGGAAGTTCCTTTTGCAATAGCAGACGCTACTACTTTAACAGAGGCCGGTTATGTTGGTGATGATGTTGAAACTGTATTAGTTCATCTTCTGCAGTCTGCCGATTATAATTTGGAAAGGGCTCAAAAAGGTATCGTTTATATTGATGAAATTGACAAGATTGCAAGAAAAAGTGAAAGCACATCTATAACGAGAGATGTTTCGGGTGAAGGTGTGCAGCAAGCATTGCTAAAAATTTTGGAAGGAACAATTGCAGGTGTTCCTCCCAAAGGCGGCAGAAAACATCCCGAACAAAGCCTTATAAACATAAATACAAAAAATATTTTATTTATTGTAGGCGGCGCTTTCGAAGGCATTGACAAAGTAGTTGCTGCGAGAATTAATAAAAATATAATGGGCTTCACCTCGGATAATAAAGACAAAATAAAGATGGAAGAAAACCTTCTGGAATATATTCAGCCCGATGACTTACTTAAATTTGGTTTAATCCCGGAACTTATCGGAAGAATTCCTGTAATTGCACCGCTGCACTCATTATCCTTTGAAGCCCTAAAAAGTATTTTAACCGAGCCAAAAAACGCAATACTAAAGCAATATAAAAAGTTACTTATGCTGGAAGACATTGAATTAGAATTTGACCCTCTGTCAATTGATGCTATTGTGAAGAAAGCAATGGAACGTAAAACCGGTGCCAGAGCGTTAAGGTCTATAGTTGAAGAATTTATGCTCGATGTTATGTATCAATTACCCGGGAAAAAGGATGTTGACAAATGTATTATCACCAGGGATGTGGTTGAGAAGAAAGCCCAACCTATTTATTTAGAAGATAGAAAATCTGCTTAGCACACAGCGATATTTATTTGATTTAGTTAGGTATTCGTATGAAATTTAAAATTGCACTTTTTGTCCTTTCTTTTTTCTTCCTTGCCAGAGCACAATCCAAGATTTTAATATATATGGACCTGAAACAAACTGACCATTTGCGGGCATATGGAATTACTTATAATGCACTGGCCAAAGGAATAAAGGCTGATTGGCTGCTGAATTACCGCGGTGGTTCTTTTATGATTGATTATAATGAAGATGTTGCGAATCAGTGCAGGGTAGAAGGTGTTGCTTTTGATGAGTTAAGTACCGAGCAAGCTGCAGATATTTATTCTACTGTACAAAGCGATGATAATAATATGGCTGTTGTCCGGCTGGAGAAAGCACCTAAAATTGCTGTGTACGTGCCACCAGGATTTTTACCCTGGGATGATGCCGTGACTATGGTGTTGCAATATGCTCACATTCCGTATACAAAAGTTTGGAATGATGAAATTCTAAATGGTGATCTTTCTAAGTTTGACTGGCTGCATTTACATCACGAAGATTTCACTGGACAATATGGAAAATTCTATGCTAGCTTTGGAAATGCACAATGGTATATTGATGAGCAAATGATGTACGAAAAAGATGCAAAGAAGAACGGTTTTAAAAAAGTCTCTAATATGATGAAAGCAGTTGCCCTGGCTATCAGGAATTATGTTGCAAAAGGTGGATTTTTATTTGCCATGTGTTCAGCTACCGATTCATACGATATCGCGCTTGCTGCCTTGCATACGGATATTTGTGCTCCGATGTATGACGGTGATCCGGAAGATCCTGATGCGAATAAAAAGCTTGATTTTTCTCAAACGCTTGCTTTTCAGAATTTTAAAGTTGATTTGAATCCTTACGATTATGAAAAAAGCAATATCAATGTTACACAAGCTGAAATTGGAAACCCTGCTGATGATTATTTTACCCTATTTGATTTTTCGGCGAAATATGATCCTGTTCCAACTATGCTGACGCAAGACCATGTGAATGTTATTCATGGTTTTATGGGACAAACGACAATGTTCCATAAAGAATTTATAAAGCCAGACGTAACAATTTTAGGTATGAGAAAAGGAACTGATCAAGTTAAATATATTCATGGTAATTATGGAAGGGGCACTTTTACTTTTTATGGAGGACATGATCCCGAAGATTATATCCATGAGGTTGGTGATCCGCCGACTGATCTTTCTTTGCACAAAAATTCACCTGGTTATAGATTGATTCTTAATAATGTACTTTTCCCGGCGGCAAAGCAAAAGAAACTTAAAACCTAAGAAAATTTACTTTAAATTTGCCTTAGACATTTTAAAAATAGTCTGATTGGACTTTAGCGGAGATTTTAGACATGAAAAAAATAAAAATTCGAAACTCCTCAGAAGAATACACAATTGAAAAAATAGTATGCGTGGGTAAAAATTATGCTGAACATGCAAAAGAACTTGGCGGCGAAGTTCCTGAAAAACCATTGATATTTTTGAAACCTACTTCTGCGGTTATTTATTCAAAAGGGAAAGTTATTAAGCCATCTTTTACAAAAAATCTTCACCATGAAGCAGAACTGGTTTTGTTAATAGGTAAAAAAATTAAAAATGCTGATCTAGATGATTCCGAAGATGCTATAATTGGTTACGGAGTTGGTCTAGATATGACTTTAAGAGACGTTCAAAATGAACTAAAGCAAAAAGGAAACCCATGGACAATTTCCAAATGCTTTGACACTTCTGCCGTTTTATCAGACTTTATTCTTAAGAGAGATTATAAGTTAAATTTGGAAGAAGAAATAATTTTAACTGTAAATGGAAATATTAAGCAAAAAGCTAAGCTAAATACAATGATGGTTAAACCCGTTGAATTGGTACAATATATTTCATCTCTTATGACCCTCGAAAAAGGGGATTTAATATTTACAGGAACACCGGCAGGGGTAAGCAAAGTAGAGCCAGGTGATAAACTGACCGCAAAAATTTCAGGTGTTGGCGAACTTGAATGTGAAATAACTTGATATTTTCTTGTCTTTTTTGATTTTCTATGAAAAAATTAACTTTTCTTATTTTCTTTTCATTTTAATAT
>JBJKPP010000070.1:0-5275 GCA_046706145.1 Ignavibacteriaceae bacterium
CATGAAAAAGAAACAATAATTGAAAACTGTCTTTTCGGTGTTGATATAAATCCGAACTCTGTAAATATTTGCCGGCTTAGACTGTGGATTGAACTGCTGAAAAATTCCTATTACACAAAGCAAAGCAATTATAAGCAACTGGAAACGCTGCCAAACATTGACATAAATATTAAGCAGGGAAACTCTCTTGTAAGCAGATTTGATATTAGACAGGATATTTTTACTCCGGCTGACAAACACGTGCTCGATGTATACAAAATAAATGTATCACTCTACAAAAATGAACAGGATAAAAATAAAAGACGCGAGCTAAAAGAATCCATTGAAAAAACAAAAGAAAGATTTAAAGGTATTGCGGTTGACCCGTTGTATAAAGAAAGAGAACAGTTGGAAAAACTGACGGAGCAGCTATATAAGTTAGAAGCGGATAACCCTCTCTTTAAACATGAAGATTCCGCCGAGAAAGAAGCTGAAGTTGAAAAGAAAAGAAATAACCTTTCCGGGAAAATAAATAAGCTTTCAAAAGAGATTAAAGAAAAATCCGAAGAATACAGGAAGATTTATTCCAATGCTTTTGAATGGCGCTTTGAATTTCCCGAAGCTCTGGATGAAGAAGGAAACTTTGCCGGTTTTGATGTTGTGATTGGTAATCCGCCGTATATTTCAAACTGGGAACTCTCAGAACATAACAGAAGCTTAGTGTTATATTATGAAAAAATTTATAAATATTTTTTAACGGGGCATTGGGATATTTTTAATTGCTTTATGCCTAGGGGTTATGATTTATTAAATAACAAAGCTAGCTTAACATTCATTTTGCCAACCTCAGTTCTTAAAGAAAAACATTCAACAGAAATTAGGAACTTTTTAATTCGAAATGTAACCATAAATGAAATAATTGATTTTGGAGAAAAAATAATTTTTGAAGACGTTGCAAGACAACTTTGTATCATATTAATAAACCGCGCTTATCATAAAAAGAATGAAGTTTCCTTGAAAAATAATTTAGATAGTTATTACAAAAACGTCCCGCAAGATTTTTTTGTCCAATTAAAAAATTCTATCATAAAAAGTAATGTTACTGAAGATGATGTTATGATATATAGTAAATTGCATGATAATTCTGAATTATTAGGTAAAATTTTTTGCATAAATACTGGGGTAGTTGCACATTCTAAAGCCAGTAGTAAAATAAAATTTACGAAAGACGATGTTATTCACAAAAAATATCATAAAGGATATAAAAAATATATAATTGGAGAAAATCTTGAACCGTACTTGATAAAATATGATAATGATTTTATAGATTATGAGTCAAAGAAAAGTCTTTTCCATAGATCTAAATACCCGTTATTGTTTGAAAGCGAAAAAATAATTGTCAGAAGAATTAGTGGGAAAAATAATAGGTTTATAGCTTGTTATGATACAGAGGGATATTATTCAAATGATAATTTGATGCATTTGATAAAGTGGACAAACGAGGTTTTAAAATTTCAAAAACCTGAAAAGAAATGGGATATCATCAAATCTTCAATATTATCCTTGAAGTTTATATTAGCAATATTAAATTCACGGTTAAACACATATTATTTTTCTAAGTTTATAAGTTCTGATACTCTTCAGGGCTCTTATTCAAGTATTTATCCAGAGGACATTCGAATAATACCAATTAAAAATATATCAAATAAAGAGCAAACTCCTTTAATAGATTTAGTTGACCAAATCCTCAAACAGAAAAAACAAAATCCAAACGCAGACATGACACAATTAGAAAAAGAAATAGACCAAATGGTTTATAAACTATACGGACTAACAGAAGAAGAAATAAAAATTGTGGAAGGGGAATGAACATTTAGAAAAACATTAATAAAACACACCCCTTCTTTTCCCCTCTCGAGAGGAATTTAAAAGGGGTGTGTAAATTGTGAGCAATGAGACGAAAAATAATTCCATACAATCCTGCCTTAAAACAAAAAGCCAGAGAACTCCGCAAAAACTCTACTAAAACCGAAATACTGTTATGGAAATTCTTAAAAGGAAAACAAATACTCGGATATGATTTTCACCGTCAAAAACCACTCGGTAATTACATAGTTGACTTCTTCTGTAATGAATTAATGCTTGCAATAGAAATTGATGGTATAAGTCACATTAACCAGGAGAAAGCAGATCAATTACGACAAAAAGAATTAGAGAAACTCGGAGTAAAGTTTCTTCGTTTTGAAAATGAAGAGGTTTTCTACAACGTGGATAAAGTACTAAGAACTATAGAAAATTGGATAAAAGAAAACTGTTAATAAAATTACAAGACTTTATGAAACCTTTTTGACCACACCAGCAACCACTCCCAACACACCAATCATAACCACAACTCAAGCCGGCAGCTTTAAATTAATCGAGGTTACTATTACGAAGCCATTCTGTCATGGTAAGACCATGACGGCCATGTGTAATCCGAAACTGAGATGTCACGGCCCTACCGTGACATTAGGAAATATAGATATCTAATATTTTCGTATTTACCTCAATTAGAAAATTATCATTTTTAACACAATTTCTTGCAATTGAATATATATATTTTTCAGGCCTTATCACTAATCCGGCCTTATAGGATTATTTTCGACCGTCATTTTTAAAGGCAAAATTTATATATTATGAGAGTAGTTGAGCAACGAGTGTTAAAATGAAAATAAAATTGTTTTCATTACTCCTTCTTTTCTTACTTTTCTATAATCCTGCCGACTCTCAATGGGTTCAGCAGAACAGCGGAACCACAGCCGGACTTACAGGCGTTGCAGTTTTAAACGATTCTTCAGCGATAGTAATTGGAAAAAAAGGAACAATATTAAAGTCTTTAGATAAAGGGAAATCATGGACTAAAATAGATCTAGGTATTACCAATGATTTGAACACAATTTATATAGCCGACGGTTTTGGGTTAATAGGCGGTAATGGAATAATTCTTCTTTCAAGCGATAGCTGTAAAACCTGGAAGATTTTTAAGACTAACAACAACTTTATTTCTTCGTACATAGGTTACGGGGGCGCAGAAGTAATTACACTTTTTTGCATTCTCGGAACAGACAGCGGCAAAATCTTTTACAGACGGCTTGTCGGAACTGCAAGCGATACACTATGGAGCGACACTCTACTTGTCCCCAATAACAGAATAATATTAATGGGAGAAAATTCGAAAACCGGTTTTCCTGCACCGTTTCCTCTTGCGCTTTGGGTCGTCACAGATAATTACACTCTGAGTGCCCCTAATTTTCCTTTTGATGTACACAATTGGAACGTTTATAAAAACGGCATGTTTTTGCCGTGGCAAGTCCTGATGGGAGGCGATGTGGGAGGACTATATGATTTTGTAATCGGCAATGGCGGAGAAGTTGCTTTCCAGCCGTTATTATTGAGGAAGCAGTGGAATGATACTACATGGCAGAAAGTTTCAACAAACTTGCCAATTGGTTTCGGGCCGTCATCGATTGTAAACTTTTCTCCAATTTCTTATAATCATCAGTTTGTTTGCGGAACTAACGGAAAGATCTTTGAATCATTGGACAACGGGGATAACTGGACGGAAGACGAAACACCAACAAGCAAAAACCTAAATTGCATCGCAGTCGTAGATACGGATTTCGCTTATGCAGTGGGTGATTCCGGAACTATTTTAACATTAAGTCCATCAATTACATCGTTGAGGAATAAGCCGAATGTTCCCGGCAGTTTTACTCTTTTTCAAAATTATCCCAATCCGTTTAATCCAAGTACGATAATTAAGTATTCGCTGGGACAAGCCAGCAGTGTAAAGCTTACTTTCTATGATGTAATAGGAAGAGAAATAAAAGAAATAAATAAGGGTATCCAGCAAGCCGGATTTCATCAGCTTAATTTTGATGGCTCCAGACTTAGCAGCGGTGTATATCTATATTCGATTCAAGCTGTGACACCTAAGGGAGAAATTTTCAAAAGCACCAAGAAAATGATCATGATAAAATAGAGGTTTTCTTTGTCCCGTCATTGTAAGACCATGACGGCCGAGTGCCAGGTGGGTCTGCTTTTTTGCTGGTGTGCGTGTGTAACCCAAATCGACCTCACCCGGCTAAAGCCACCCTCTCCTTACTAAGCTTGCCAACCTCTGGCTGGGAGAGGGGAAGGGGGTGAGGTTGGATAACAAAACCATCAAAAAGGTAAATCAAACCTAAGTCCAAAGTTATATTTGTCCACAAAATGGTATATCTAAGTAGCATTAATAGGATAACGGTTTTATATTCAATTGATAATTGACAGCATTCCCCATTATTTTATATAAACAGCTCAAGCAGCAGTTATGTTAGACAAAGATGTATTAAAATTTCAGAAATTAGATTTGCAAGGAGTAAAAACCTTGGTAAGCTGGGCTAAAGATGAAGGCTGGAATCCAGGTCCCTATGATGCCGATGTATTTTTTGCAACAGACCCTAATGGTTTTTATGGATATTTTCATGAGGGCAGTTTAATCGGAGGTGGTTCAATAGTTTCATATAATAAAGAATTTGGGTTCATGGGATTTTTCATACTCAAACCGGAATATAGGTTGCACGGAATCGGCAGGAAGCTCTGGTACGAAAGAAGGGATACTCTGCTTTCAAGATTGAATAAAGATGCACCGATCGGGATGGATGGTGTTATCGCGATGCAGCCTTTTTATAAAAAGGGAGGTTTTGAAATATCTTTCAGAGATGAACGCTATGAAAAGTTCGGGATGAAGTTTGAAATAGATAAAAATATTTCGCCAATTCTTGATGCAGATGTTACTTCAACCTTAGCCTACGATAAACAATGCTTTGGATTTTCGCGTCCGCAGTTTATGAAGCCCTGGCTGAGACTGCCCGGTAATAAAACATTTAAATATACAGAAGGGGACAAGCTAAAAGGTTTTGCAATTGTAAGAAAATCAGATAAAGGTTATAAGGTGTGTCCTTTGTTTGCAGATAATGAAATGATTGCAGAGGAATTGTATAAAGCCTGTCTTAATTCGGTTTCCGGAGAAGCATTATATATTGATATTCCCGTTATAAACGAAGGTGCAGTGAACATAGTTAAAAAATATAATTCAACTTATGTTTTTGAATGTGCAAGAATGTATTACGGCACTCCGCCGGATGTTGATGTTAATAAAGTTTTTGGGATAACTACGTTTGAGCTGGGGTGAAGCTTAACAGGGACAAAGTAGTATTGGTAATTTTATCTGGAAGATGTTAATTTTTCTGGGAAAGGGCAACCTCACCCCAAC
>JBJKPP010000071.1:0-3880 GCA_046706145.1 Ignavibacteriaceae bacterium
AGTTTAAAGTGGGAATCCAACATTAAGTTTTATTATTGCGTTGAATCCCCCGGCTCTTACAAATTGTGTTACTGGTTGATTAGGATTCTCAGTCAGAACTGTACCGTCATTTTTATATACGTTGTCAACAGAAAAAAACATATAACCGGCAGATCCTTCTAAAGTTATATATTCTTCAATAATTTCTAATATGAATCCGGATGCGAGGGAATATCCAATTTTGGGATCGCTTTTGAAAGTTTCAATATTGGTATAATCTCCAGGAAGATTTTCTGTTTTTGTGAATATTGCCTGGTTATACATCAAGGAAGCATCTATTATTTTCCAGTTTAAGCCGTCAAAAAGATTTGTCCCCACATCAAACCCTAAACCCCATGAGTTCAATTTTAATTCCAGACTCTCTGACGCATCAACTCCCATTGTTGAGCTTAACGTTGCATTTTGGCTTTCGGCTAAAGATTGGTAAAAACCTTTCGAGGTAATAACTAAATGAGGAAATTTTGCTCTGAAAAAATTAATCCCTACAATGTAACCTTGCGCAGCCTTAAACTTCCCTAAAGGTGAAACAAGGGAGTCTTTATTCTCATTGTTAAAAAACGAAATATAATTATTCAGTCCATCTGCCTTATACTGCAAATATGAATATCCGCCAAAACCCCCAACAAAGCCTAAACATCCAAAACCGAAAGTCTGGGCATCTGTGACTTTTGCATGTAAAGATAGAAACACAATAAAAATTAACAAGAATGAGTATCTACGCTTATACATCTCAACCTAATTCTTGACAGTTTATAATAGTAACTTAAAAAACACCTTTAACTGTGAATAATATTTACAACCAGAATCACAAAATAGAAAGACAAAAAATTAACCTACAAATTTTATATCTATTTTAGTTTTTATTACCATTCTGAAGCTTAGGAACACCAAATTTGTAAATAGCATACAATAGAACTAAAATCAAAATAATTCCCGGCCAAACAGCATCGTGTATTCCGAAAAGTGCAAGAACATCCCCTTTGCCGGAAAGTACAATTGGTATTGCCATTAAAATTCCTACTAAAGCTTCACCGGTAATTAACCCAGAAGAAATTAACAAACCTCTCTGTTCAACTTCCTTCATTCTTTCAGGGTCATCAAGTTTTCTTGATTTAAGTGTCTTTTTAACGATCGCAGAGATTATGCCTCCTAAGAATATTGGGACACTTAATTCCAGTGGCAAATAAATTCCAACTGCTATAGCAAGAACCGGGGCTCTAAAACTGGCTTTACGTTTTTCTAACCATACATCATATGCAATAATTACAACCGCCAAGAACATTCCAATAATGACCATTGTCCACGGCAAGCCGCCTTCAAATACGCCTTTAGCCACTGAAGCCATCAACGTAGCTTGCGGTGCAGTGAGAGATTGTGGGTGAGCAGGGGTTACAGGACCAATTCCATAAGCTTTAAGCAGCAAATCAAGTACTGGCGCAATAACTAAAGCTGATACCACTGTTCCAATAATAAGCATAAGCTGCTGCTTCCATGGAGTAGAACCAACAAGATAACCAGTTTTCAAATCGTGTAAATTATCTCCAGCAATTGCAGCTGCACAAGCGACAACAGCACCTATCATTATTGCTGCAGAAGCACCTGCAGCGTGTGAATTCCCAAAAAGAAAAACTATTAATAAAGAAGCAAATAAAATTGTGGCTATCGTAACACCGGAAATCGGATTATTAGATGAACCAACTAAACCCGTCATATAACCGGACACAGCCGAAAACATAAATCCCGCAAGAACCATTACTATGGCCATTGTAAGGCTCATCGAAATTTGTCCTACTAAGAAGTGATAAAGAAAAAATAACGGAATAATTGAAAGGATAATTATAACTAAAACCCATTGCATAGACATATCATGGTCAAGACGGTTGTGCACTCCACCGCTTTCCTTCATTTCTTTATAAGCTGCAAGTCCTGACTGAATCCCGGAGAACACGCTCCCCCTCATTTTAACTAAAGCCCACAACCCGCCAATCACCATTGCCCCTACTCCTAAATATCGCGTCTGAGCAGACCAAATTTGTCCAGCGTAATTAGTAGCGCTAATACCTGCAGGGCCGCCGCCATTCATCAATACAATTATTGGAATTGCTACGAGCCAGTTTAAGACACCACCTAAGAATACAAGCACCGCTATATTCAATCCAACGATATAACCAACACCAATAAGTGCAGGAGAAAGATTCGACCCGAAATATGCTATGATTTTTTTACCAAAAAGATATTTCGCACCTTCGGCAGTCTCGGCTATAAGTCTTAGACCTGTCTGGCTAAATTTAAACAGCGCTGAAAAAGCAGCGGCCAACGCCACATACTTTACACCTTCGCCGCCTTTTTCTCCAGTCTCTAAAACTTCGGCACAGGCAATACCTTCCGGGAATTGCAGGGGCTGCTCAACAATTAAAGCACGTCTTAAAGGAACAGTAAATAAAACCCCAAGTACTCCGCCGAAACCAGCAATTAGTGCTGTCTGTAAAAAATTAAACTCTGTCCATTGACCCAGCATAACCATAGCTGGCAAAGTAAAAATAACTCCTGCGGCGAGTGACTCCCCCGCAGAAGCACATGTTTGTACAATGTTATTTTCGAGAATGTTAGACTGCTTAAACAGACGCAGAACCCCCATCGAAATTACAGCAGCAGGAATTGATGCAGACACTGTCATACCCGCAAACAAACCGAGATATGCGTTAGCACCCGCTAAAACCACAGCTAAAATGATTCCAAGAATTAAAGCTTTTACTGTAATTTCAGGTAAACTTTGTGAAGCAGGTATAAAAGGTTTAAAATCCTTAGCGAGGGTGTTAGTGTCTGACATAACTTTCTCCGGTTTGTTTTGTCGAATGTATAATTAAGACTGAAATGAATATTGAAATTATAAGCATCAAAAGCAAGAAAATGAGCAATAATGAAGCCTTTCTGCTTTGTTTTACCTATTCTACATTAAAATAATCCAATTAAAATTCCAGTTTTCTCATACCAATATGACAAATTGCAAAATCATATTTAACAGGGTCAACTGCATCAAATTTCTTAAGACTTTCTGTTATCTCCTCAGCCATTTTCCAGCTTACATTTTTTCTTTTGGTCAACTTTAATTCTCTGCAAATCCTGGCGACATGAGTATCTACCGGAATAACTAATTTATCTGCGGGAATTTCATTCCACAATCCGAAATCAAGCTCGTCTTTTCTTACCATCCATCTTAAAAACAGATTCATTCTTTTGCAGGCGCTTCCAGTCATTGGGTCGGCAAACATGAATCTGTAACCGGAAGTAACTTTTTTATACTTCTTATGTGATGCATTCAAAAAATGATTTGAAAACTCTGATAATGGATTTTTTAAATTTTTATCTTCCTTATGTTTAGTATAAAATTTTAGGAATAAGTTTTTTAAACTATCTTCTTCATTAACAACAGAATTCAACTCTGCAAAGAAATGTTGAATATCTTTTGATGTGTAAAATCTGTGTAATGTTTTTCCAAAATAATCGGGTAGTAATTTTTCATCCAAATTTTTAATAAAACCATAAGGATGTTCACCAACAACTCTAAATATTGTGGTCAGTGTATTGATTATTTGCCGCACATTTCCGTAAGCAAAGACAGAAGAAATAATCCCTGCAATTTCAATATCCTTTTCATCTTTATATAAGTGAAGAAATTGCAGCGGGTCCGGAGAAATTTGTGACCTGCCAAAAGCCTTGTAATGATAATCTAATTTCTCTTTTAAGGACGACTTGTTCAATGGCGACAAACTATTTGATAATTCTTAATTGTGCTCTGAAATATACCTAATTTTGAATCTTTTACGTCATTTCTGAATCC
>JBJKPP010000072.1:0-2862 GCA_046706145.1 Ignavibacteriaceae bacterium
TTAATAACAGATCCCAAAGGCTTAGTTATGCTAAATTTAAATCCAGCTCCAAGTGATGTACCTGATGCTTTAAATATAAGCTCAAACTATCTAAAAGAAAAAATAAATGAAAAACCAAGAACTATGGTCAAAGCATTTCTTATTGATCCTAAGATAATCGGTGGTATAGGCAATGCCTATGCTGACGAAATTCTTTGGCATGCACGGATATCGCCTAAGTCTAAGGTAGGCAAGCTGCCTGATAATGCGGTAAGTGATTTGTTAAATTCAACAAAGGATGTTTTACTTAATGCAATAGAAGAGATAAAAAAGATTAATCCGGATATCATTTCTGGAGAAATCCGGGAGTTTTTATCTGTTCACAACTTCTCACGAACATTAAGCCCCACCGGGCATGAAATAATTCAAGAACAAATTGCATCTAAAACAACATTTTATACAGATGAGCAAATTCTGTATAAATAAAATATTTACAGGATATTATTTGAAGATCCCATAATTATCAAGAATAATTTTAAACAATAGAAATAATTAAAAAAACTAGAAGTTAATTTTTTTTTTCAAACACCAACTCACCCTAAACCTTCTCTTAAACTTAAGACCTTAAATTCTTCATTGATATATAACTCGATTTTTCTGGTATCTGACGTTAATAATTTCATTTTTGTTAGTCTTTCCCTTAGTCCAACATTAGCAGCCGTTAGATACAGCAAGACAAGTGCTTTCTGGTTGTTTTCTCGTTCCAATCTTTGCATGATGATTTTTTCATTTTCTATTACAAACTCAGGAAGAATTTGAGACAAACGAAAAATTCCCCAATAAGAACTTATCCTTAGCTGTAAATTATCCAGAAAATTTTCGGGTCCCTCTCCTGGTTCATAAATATATGAAAACAGGATCGAAGAGAAGATTTGAGCGGCTTCTCTGTTATTGGCCATTATCTCTCCCATAATAGCAGGAGCATTCCAGGGGATTCCTCCTGATTCTTCTGTTAACATCCAGATACAGCGTCGAATTATTTCATTAATTCTTGGTGGGTCGTTTTCTGCAAGATACCTAGCAAGATAGCCAAATGAAGATATGGCATGCCATCTAATTACTTTTGAGGTATTATAAGAAGCAGAAAATAGGGGAGTAATCATTTTAGAAGAGTATATCTCAATCAGAGGAGTAATTTCTTCTTTAAAATTTTTGGTGTCTAATATTTCTAATATTTTTTCTCTTAATTGCTTGGTGCTAAGTCTGTGTGTTTTGTCATTGCCAGTCATAATATTCATAATAACGAATTATCTTTAAGATAAAATAATGATTTCCAGTATTTAATAAGTTAAAATTATTTGCAAGCTTTTTTACACATTAGAAATGTCTATTTCGTAGATATGTTAATTTGATAATATTTAAGATTTTATAATTAACTTTTAACAAGTGTACTATACAGACAATATTACTTCATTTTCAACTAAAAGACTCTATTTATAAATTGAGCTGAACTTTGTTAGTTTTCCACATAGGGTGGCTATGCCATAAAACCTCGAGGTTATATTAATCTTAGTAAGTTAAATTTTATCTTCATATATCAGCAAAAAATTGACTTTTTAACTATATATAGCGAATTTTGTAAACTTAAATTGGAATTATTGTATTTACCCGAAGATTGATTATTCTCTAAAAAAGAAAGTTTCTATCGGGTCTAAAAGAAATTTATAAAAGATTAAAATGAACTAAATAAAAGAAATGTGGGTATTATCGGCAAGAATTCATGCCCTGGAAAAAAATTGTGAACAAAATGAATTCTACTTGACCCACACAAGTCGGAGATAATCTCCGATTTTTTTTATTAAAAGTGTATGGAAAAAATTAAAATAACATTTTCTGATGGAAGTATAAAAGAATTTGATGCAGGTTTGACTGCATATCAGATTGCGAAGCAGATAGCTCCACGTCTTGCTGATGATGCGTTGGTTGTTGAGGTTAATGGAATGCTGAGGGACATGGATTACAAGATTTCGAGTAATGCTGTTGTTAAATTCTACACCTTTAATGATGAACAGGGAAAGACGGTTTATTGGCACTCAACTTCTCATCTGATGGCACATGCAATTCAGGATATGCACCCGGAAGCAAAATTTGGCGTAGGTCCGGCAATAGAAAATGGCTTCTACTATGACATTGATATGAATGATAAACTATCAGAAGATGATTTGGCCAAAATAGAGAAGCATATGCTGGAAATATCAAAAGTAAATAATTCTTTTGAGCGTGTTGACTTATCAAAGAATGAAGCTGTTGATTTCTTCAAGAAAAAAGGTGATCCTTATAAAGTGGAAATTCTATCTGAAATAGATGAAAAATCTGAGGATATAAGTATATATAAAGAAGGTGATTTTGTTGATTTGTGCAGAGGTCCCCATCTTCCTTCTACAGGAAAGATAAAATATGTTAAGTTGCTGTCAGTTTCCGGCTCTTATTGGAGAGGGGATGAACACAATAAACAACTTCAGCGAATTTATGGTATCTCCTTTCCTAAAAAGAAGATGCTGGATGAGTATTTAGTAAAACTTGAAGAAGCCAAGAAGCGTGACCATAGAAAACTCGGCAAGGATTTAGAACTTTTTCTGGTTAGTCAAAATGTGGGAATTGGACTCCCTATTTGGCTTCCTAAAGGCACGGTTTTGAGAGAAACTCTTGAGAATTATCTTCGCGAAGAACAAAGAAAACGTGGTTACGAACCTGTAATTACTCCGCATATTGGAAACATAAATCTTTATAAAACTAGCGGTCATTATCCTTATTATAAAGACAGCCAATTTCCTCCGCTTGTTCTTGAAGACGGTAAGGAAGAATATCTTCTCAAGCCTATGA
>JBJKPP010000073.1:0-6131 GCA_046706145.1 Ignavibacteriaceae bacterium
GTTATTCCCATCATTGAAGATTACAATAGTCGGGGAAAATTTCCGATGAAGCTTATTCCAATAATGGCTGAACTAGGATTATTCGGCTCTAACTTGCCTCCTGAATATGGTTGTGCGGGAATGAACAACGTTGCATACGGACTTGTAATGCAGGAACTCGAGAGGGGAGACAGCGGAGTAAGAAGTTTTGTTTCTGTCCAGAGTGCGTTAGTTATGTATCCAATTTTTGCTTTTGGCAGTGTTGAGCAAAAAGATTACTGGCTGCCGTTATTAACTAGAGGAGATAAAATAGGCTGCTTTGGTCTAACAGAACCTGACTATGGCTCTAATCCTGGCGGTATGATTACCAAAGCTGAAAAAGTGGATGGTGGATATGTTATAAACGGTGCAAAGATGTGGATTACAAATGGCACCATTGCGGACATAGCCGTTGTCTGGGCAAAGTTAGATGGTGTTGTGAGAGGCTTTTTAGTTGAGAAGGATAGCAAAGGTTTTAAAGCACCTGAAATGAAAGGTAAACATTCACTTCGTGCTTCTGTAACTTCGGAATTAACTTTTGATAATGTTTTTGTTCCTACAAATCATATACTTCCTAAGACCGATGGATTGAAAAACGCGCTTATGTGTTTGAATCAAGCGAGGTACGGAATTGCATGGGGAGTTGTTGGGGCAATGATGGCTTGTTATGTTAGTGCGTTAGAATATGCAAAATCCCGGGTACAATTCAGTAAACCTATAGCTGCTTATCAATTGACTCAAGAGAAATTAGTTTTTATGTTGACGGAAATTACGAAGTCACAATTTATAAATCTCCAACTTGGTAGAATGAAAGACAACGGTACTCTAAAGCATGTTCATGTTTCACTTGCAAAAAGAAATAATTGTGAGAAAGCTTTAGAAGTTGCTAGAATAGCACGTGAAATTTTAGGAGCCAATGGAATCCTTGATGAATACCCCGTAATGAGGCACTCAGCTAACCTGGAAGCAGTGAAAACTTACGAAGGAACTCACGAAATGCATACTCTAATTATTGGAGAAGATATAACTGGATTTCCGGCATACGATTAATCCCTTGTGGCATTTTAAAAATTTATCATTTTGCTAATATGAACAAAACTCAAGAAATTAAAGTAGGATTAACCTTTGACGATATTTTACTGGAGCCAAGAAAATCTTCTGTCCTTCCGCGGGAAGTTGATATTACTACATATTTAACTCCTGAAATCAAGCTTAATGTACCAATATTGTCGGCCGCAATGGATACAGTAACCGAATCTGATTTGGCAATTGCACTTGCAAGAGAAGGAGGAATAGGAATCCTTCACAAGAATATGAGTATAGAAAAACAGTGTGAAGAAGTTGACAAAGTTAAAAGATCTGAAAGTGGAATGATACGAAATCCAGTTACACTCTCGAGGGAGAAAACTATAGCGGATGCAATCGAATTAATGAAAAAGTACAGTATATCCGGTATTCCTATTGTAGATGAAAAAGGGAAACTAGTTGGAATACTTACTAATAGAGATTTACGTTTCGAGCCTAACAAAAGACAGAAAGTTAAAAATTTAATGACCTCAGAAAATCTAATAACTGCTCCGCTTGGAACAACTCTTGAAAAGGCTGAAAAAATTCTTCAAAAATATAAAATAGAAAAACTTCCTGTAGTTGATAGAAATGGTATTCTGAAAGGTTTAATTACTTTTAAGGACATACAAAAGAAGAAGAAACACCCCAACGCGTGTAAGGATGACCAGGGAAGATTACGTGTGGGAGCAGCAGTAGGAATAACTTATGACACAAACGATAGGGTAGAGGCATTAATTAAAGCTGGTGCAGATGTAATAGTAATTGATACTGCACACGGCCATTCTCGTGGAGTAATTAAGAAAATAAAAGAGATTAGAAAAAAATATAAATATGAGCAGTTAATTGCTGGTAATATAGGTACTTATGAGGCAGCACTTGATTTATTGGATTGTAAAATAGATGCTATTAAAGTTGGAATTGGGCCAGGTTCCATTTGTACTACTAGAGTTGTAGCCGGAGTAGGAGTTCCTCAAATTACAGCAGTATCAGATGTTTATAAAGCAGTACGAAAAAGTGGACTTCCTGTAATTGCAGACGGCGGAATAAAACAAACCGGCGACATTCCAAAAGCGATTGCTGCAGGAGCTGATTCCGTAATGATAGGTGGATTATTTGCGGGTGTTGAAGAAAGTCCTGGTGAAAAAGTTTTATTTGAAGGAAGAAGTTTTAAGATTTATAGAGGTATGGGCTCTCTTGGTGCTATGAAAGAAGGAAGCAAGGATAGATATTTTCAAGATGTTGAAGATAATATTGCAAAGTTAGTTCCTGAAGGAGTTGAAGGCAGAGTACCGTATAAGGGGCCGCTGTCTGATACAGTATATCAGTTGATTGGAGGTTTAAGAGCTGCGATGGGATACTGTGGAGCAAAAAATATTAATGAATTAAAAACAAAAACTAAATTCATAAAAATTACGCTCTCCGGTTTACGCGAAAGCCATCCTCATGATGTTACTATAACAAAGGAAGCACCTAATTATCATATCTAGGCTGACGCTGATATTGTGTTTAACACATAATTTATTCAAGTATGTTTAAAGTTCTTGTAATTGCATATTATTTCCCTCCGATGGGTCTTAGTGGTGTTCAGAGAACTGTTAAGTTTGTAAAATATATGGAGAAGTTCGGCTGGCAGCCCACTGTTGTTACAACCTCTAATGTAGCCTACTTTGCACATGACGAATCTTTGCTGGAGGAAGTTAAAAATACAAAAATTGTTAGGGTAGGAGCTAAAGAGCCTAATTCTCTCCTTGCTAAATATGGTACAATGAAAATCCCCAGTGAGTTTCTAAGAAAAGTCTTTAACAGATTAAGTCAAACTTTTTTTATTCCGGATAATAAAATATCATGGTCCAAGAAAGCATTTAAAGTTTCTTCTAAACTATTAACAGAGGAAAAGTACGATATCATTTTCGTTACAATTCCACCATTTTCCACTTTCAGGGAAGCTGTTAAATTAAAGGAACAATTTAATCTTCCCCTTCTTGTTGATTACAGAGATTTATGGTTGGACAGCTACTTTTCATTTTACTTAACTCCATTTCATAGGTTATTAAATAAAAGGATGGAGTACAAAGCATTAAAGAAAGCAGATAAAATAACCGTAACAAATCGAGTTATAAAAGAAAAATTATTAAAACATTACAAGTTTTTGACTTTTAATGATGTGGTTATTATTTCACACGGCTATGATGAAGAAGATTTTGCGATTCCAAATATTAAGAAAGATAAAAGTAATAAAATGATGATCACGTATTCCGGGATTTTTATAGAATATAATACGCCTAAATATTTCCTCAGAGCTTTCAAACTATTGGTTGATCAAAACCCGGAAATTGCTGAAAATATAACTCTCCGATTCATAGGTTTCCTCAGAAAAGAGAATGAAAAACTAATTAACAAGTTAGGTATATCAAGATACGTTGAGAATTTGAACTATCTTGATCATAAAACAGCAGTCAAAAAGCTAATGGAGAGCGATATATTGTGGATGATGGTTGGACGGAAGAAGAATATAGATGCCATTCTTCCGGGAAAAATTTATGAGTATTTCGGAACTATGAAACCTGTGATTGCCTGTGTACCTAAAGGTGCTGCGAGAACTGCGGCAATCGCTTACGATGCATCATTTGTAACAGAACCGGACAATGTTATGGAAATTAAGAGTGTTTTTGTTCATGTTTATGAACTGTTTAAATCTAACAAACTTCCGGTACCTAAAGAGGATTATGTGAAGAATCATTCAAGAGAAAACTTGACCAAAAACCTGACACAACAGTTCCAATTTTTAATTAAGGAAGAAGTAAGTTGAAAGTTGCAATTATCGGGTCAGGCGGGCGTGAGCACGCTTTGGCCTATAAGATAAGGGAAAGTAAAAACTGTTCCGGACTTTTCATATTACCTGGTAATCCGGGAACTAAAGCAATTGGTCAAAATGTAGATATTGACGTAAAAAATTATAAAAAAATATTGAATTTTTGTTTGAATGAAAAAATAGATTTGGTGGTAATTGGGCCTGAAGTTTCACTAGTTGAAGGACTAAGCGATTTGCTTAGAGAAAACAATATCAATGTTTTTGGTCCTAACAAGAATGCCGCTGAAATAGAAGCACACAAGTCATTTGCAAAAAGATTAATGAACGAATATAAAATTCCCACAGCAAATTTTGTTGAGTTTGATTCTTCACAACTTACTGCTGCTAAAAAGTATTTAGAAAAAGCGAACTTCCCATTGGTTGTCAAAGCTGATGGCCTGGCAGCAGGGAAGGGAGTTTTGATATGTGAAAATACTGAGGAAGGTTATTCAGCGATAGATGAATTATTTGTAAATAAAATTTTTGGTGAATCGGGTAACAAAGTTGTTATAGAAGAGTTTTTAACCGGACAAGAAGCCTCCATTTTTGCAATTACCGATGGAGAAAAGTTTATTTGTTTACCTTCTTCGCAAGATCATAAAAGAATTGGAGATGGCGATACTGGCAAAAATACAGGGGGTATGGGAGCATATTCACCTACGCCAGTTGTGTCCGAAGAAATTCTTAAAAAGGTTGAACAAGATATTATTAAGCCTACTTTACAAGGACTTAAAAGAAAGAATCGAAAATTTATTGGTTGTCTGTATTGTGGATTGATGATAACGGAATTAGGACCGAAAGTTATAGAGTTCAATTGCAGATTTGGTGATCCCGAGACCCAAGTAGTTTTACCATTGTTAAAAGGAGATTTCCTCAGCCTACTTTATTCAGCATCAATAGGTAAACTTGATGAAAATGCTGTCAGCTATTCCGGTGGTGCTGCGGTTTGTGTTGTAGCTGCTTCTAAAGGTTATCCGGACAAATATGAAAAAGGATTTGAAATTACCGGGTTGGATAAAATTAATAACCTAAATACTATTGTTTTTCATGCGGGCACAAAAGAATCTAACGGAAATATTACCACCAATGGTGGACGAGTGCTGGGCGTTACCTCATTTATTGAAGAGTCTAATTTAGCTTTAGCGAAGAATATTGCATATGATGCTTTATCAAAAATTCACTTTGAAGGAATTTACTTTAGAAATGATATTGCTGATAAGGGCATTGTTTAATTATAATATTATTTTATAATTGAAGTTATAATCTTAGAACTTCTCAGAAAGGGTTATTCTGCAACTTCAACTTTTTTGGTGTTTTTATTTTTTTTGTACCTTAAAAACAGCAAAGGAATTATTATCGTACTGGTTATAATCGCGCCCGCCAAAAAATCATCTCCAATCCCCCGTACAAAAGCTTGGTTAGAAATATTTTGAGCCATCAAAGCTTTAGCTCTCATGGTAAGTTGACTTGAGACCCCGCCTACAGATTGTTGTACAAAATATCTCAGACCATATAACATGTGTTTAAAAACATTTGAATTTTTATTGACTGACTGGCTATAGATTGCTGAATGGAAAATCACTCTTCGCGTAAGCAAGGTTCCCAATATTGCCACACCAAAACTCCCACCAACCTGACGTATGGTATTGAATAATCCTGTTGCCTGCGCCATTTTTTCTTTTGTAATATCGTTTACTGCAATTGTGCTTAAAGGAATAAACATAAAACCGAGTCCAAATCCTCTTATTATTAATGGGAGAATTATGCCACCGTACTCGGTTGTAAGCGATAAATCCCTGTATAAATACATGCTCAAAAATGTTAGTATGATCCCTATAGAAATTGGAATTTTGGGGTTTAATTTGTCCGTCATTTTGCCTGCAACAGGCGACATAATTGCCTGTATTATTCCGACGGGGAAGAATACTAGCCCTGCCTGTAAGGCTGTGTACCCAAGAGAATTTTGTAGATAAATGGGTAATAAAAATGAATTGCCAAAGAAAGCTAAACCGAAAATGAAAAACATTATGTTCGACAGTCCAAAATTACGATTCTTCAATATTCGCAAGTCTAAGATTGGATTTTTACAAGATAATTCTCTTGATAAAAAGATAACGAAACTTATGAAGGCAATGAAGAAACAAGTTAGAATAAAATTTGATGTCCACCCGCCTGTATTCCAGGCAGAATTACC
>JBJKPP010000074.1:0-3420 GCA_046706145.1 Ignavibacteriaceae bacterium
GTGCTTGGCTCGGATGTTTTTGATCAATTTCTAGATGACAATGATTTAAGAAACTATGCGATGTCTGCAAAGAACGATGAGGAAATAACTCAAAAGTTTTTGGAAGCAAAAATTTTTCCCGCAGAAATAATTCGTCAATTATCTGAATTTTTAAATTTAGTTAGAGTTCCTTTAGCCGTAAGGTCATCAAGTCTTCTTGAAGATTCACAATACCAGCCGTTCGCCGGAGTATATGAGACTTACATGATTCCCAATAATGATGAAAATCCGGACATAAGATTAGAGCAGCTACTTACTACAATAAAACGAGTTTTTGCTTCAACTTTTTACCAGGGTGCAAAGGATTACATCCACTTTACTTCTTATAGACTTGAAGAAGAAAAGATGTCGGTCATAATCCAGAAAATGGTTGGTACGAAATATAAAGCAAGGTTTTATCCGAACTTTTCAGGAGTGGCAAAATCTCATAATTTTTATCCAATGCCGCCGCAAAAATCTGAAGATGGAATTGCAATGACTGCTTTAGGATTGGGTAAATGGGTTGTGAATGGGGGGACGACAGTTAGATTTTGTCCCAAATACCCGACACACATCCCACAATTTTATTCAATCGAAGAAACTCTAGATAATAATCAGAGGGAATTTTTTGCTTTGAATCTTGAAGGCCATCTCGAAGACAGAAAACAAACCCACGATGTACTGGTACAAAACTATAGCCTGGATTTTTCCGAAGAAGACGGCACACTTGGCTACGTAGGCTCAACTTATATACATGAAAATAATGCTGTCTATGATGGAATATCGAGGAAAGGCATTCGGATAGTCAGCTTTGCACCTGTTTTGAAAAATAAGATTTTCCCCCTTCCAGAAATTCTTGAACTTCTGCTGGAAATTGGTTCATGGGGAATGGGAACTCCTGTAGAAATTGAGTTTGCAGTTAATATGTCTAATAGCAAAGATGAACCACATGAGTTTGCATTGCTGCAAATGCGGCCGCTCGTACTCACAAACGAACTTGAGGAACTTGAAATAGAGAATTACCCCAAAGATGTACTAATTTGTCAAAGCGACCAGGTTCTCGGTCATGGAGTTACAAAAGATATTGAAGATATTATTTTAGTCGATATTAAAAAATTTGATCGTTCAAAAACCACGGACGTAGCAAAAGAAATTAGCGAGTTTAATTCCAAATTAAATATTGAAAACCGCCAATACTTGCTGGTCTGTGTAGGAAGATTAGGAAGTCTGGATCCATGGCTTGGAATACCGGTTAAATGGGAACAAATTTCCGGGGCGAAGGCAATAGTTGAAACAGGATTTTTAGATTTTGACGTCACCCCATCGCAGGGGTCGCACTTCTTCCAAAATTTAACTTCTTTTATGGTTAGTTTTTTCAGCATATATTCTAAAGATAAAAATACCTGGCTGGATTGGGACTGGCTTTTAAAACTACCGGCTGTAGAAACGAAAACATATACAAGACACATTAGATTAGAAGAACCAATTACGGTTAAGGTAAACGGCCAAAAAAACAAGGGAATAATTACCAGACCTGGTTTAGAGTGATTAAATCTGCATTGTCCGTGTTCAATTCTTGAAAAAATATTACTTTTATAAGAGCCTTATTAAGTTTATTTCTTATGGAAAATATTTCTATAATTAAAGAAATAGTAATAATACTTCTCGTTTCTCTGCCAATCATTTTTCTTTTCAAAAAAATTAATATTCCAAGCATTGTAGGATTTTTAATTGCCGGAATGATAATCGGTCCTTACGGATTTAAACTTATTTCCAATCCAGAGCAAATTGACACTATTGCCGAAATCGGGGTGATTCTTCTACTTTTTACAATAGGGCTGGAAATATCACTTAAGAAACTCCTGAGTATGAGAAAGTTCTTACTGATAACCGGTGGAATTCAGGTTTTCGGAACTATCTTAATCTCCACTTTGATCTTTTACTTCAATAATATAGCCTTAAACAAGGCAGTCTTTTTCGGAATGTTAATCAGTCTTTCGAGTACCGTAATTGTTCTAAAGCTGCTTTCCGATAGAAAAGAAATTGAAACTCCTCACGGAAGAATTTCACTGGCAATTTTAATTTTTCAGGATTTTCTTGTTGTTCCCTTCTTCATTGTTTTACCAATCCTCGGGAATGGCGAACAGTTTGAATTGATCAAAATAGTTTTACAAATCATTTACGCATTTGGCGCTGTGGCCTTGATTATTCTTATTGCAAAATTTTTAATGCCTAAGATTTTATTTCACCTGGCAAACCTGAGAATAAGAGAAGCGTTTACAATCGGAATTATACTTTTGTTACTTGGCACTGCCTATCTCACTCACCTGTTCGGATTATCATTTGCACTAGGTGCTTTTATCGCAGGATTGATTGTGTCTGAATCCGAATTTAGCTGGGAAGTAACCGCAGAGATTCTTCCATTCAAGGATGTTTTTAACAGCATTTTCTTTGTTTCCATCGGGTTATTACTGAATATTAATTTCCTAATCGATAATCTCTCCTTGCTCCTTTTGATCACGCTGGGAATCATATTGCTCAAGGCCATTGTAGTTATTTCTACAGTAAAATTAACAAGATATCCTTTTCGGACATCAATTCTAACTGGATTTGGTCTGGCACAGATTGGTGAATTTTCATTTATCCTTGCGCAGGCAGGAATGAGTTTTAATCTAATCAGTCCTGAATATTTTGACGCTTTCATTTCATCTTCAATTTTTTCAATGGTTCTTGCACCCATTTTGTTTCAAGTAACTCCATTTGTGGCTAACCGTTTTTCTAAAATCGAAACACGGAAGGAACAAAAAATTCAAAAAGGAAAAGAATTAAAGAATCATGTCATAATTGTTGGGTATGGTTTGAACGGCAGAAATATCGCAAGAGTTTTGAAAGAAGCTGGAATTCCATACGTGATAATTGAACTTAATCCTAAAACAGTAAAGGAAGAAAAAGCGAAAGGTGAAAATATAATTTTTGGTGATGTAAATAATGAAGAAATCTTGAAGCAGGCAAAAATTGAAGATGCTAATGTGATTGTGTTTGTAATCTCGGATTTTCGCTCGACAAGTATGGGACTGTATTTTGCAAAAAAAATAAATCCTGCGGTTTATGCAATTGTAAGGACAAGACTTGTGGCAGAGACGGATGAATTAATTAGTCTGGGAGCAGACGAAGTAATCCCGGAAGAATTTGAAACATCGCTTCAAATTTTCAGCAAGGTGCTGCGAAAATATCATATCCCATTAAACGTTATAATGAAACAAGTTCAAATTATTAGAAGCGAATCGTACAGTTTATTGAGAGACCCGGGCAAATATCATCAGCATCTTTCTAATTTGGGTGAAATATTGGCAGCAGGAATTACTGAAACTTATTTCATTAATGAAGAAAATGTGCATATCG
>JBJKPP010000075.1:0-8200 GCA_046706145.1 Ignavibacteriaceae bacterium
CGGCAACAGTTAGAGTTGCGTTAGAAGGAGAATAGTATCTGCTGAAAAAACTTTTTACATCCTCTAATGTGTAACCTTTAATATCATTCATAAATCCTATAGTTGGCCAGCTATAAGGGTGATATTGCGGAAAAAGATTTGTAACAATAATTTCCCATGCTAGTCCATATGGTTGATTATCATATCTTTCCAAACGTTCATTGGAAACAACATCTTTCTGATTATTCAATTTTTCCTGGTCTAAAGCCGGCAGCAAATATCCCATTCTATCGGACTCAAGCCAGAAAATCATTTCCAGAAAATTTGATGGAACTTTTTCATAATAATTAGTCCTGTCCAAAGTGGTAGAGCCGTTCAGAGTTCCGCCTGCTTCCTGGATGAATCTAAAATGCATTTCTTTAGGAACATTTTGCGAACCCTGAAACATCATGTGCTCAAACAAATGCGCTAGACCTGTTTTCCCACTCACTTCGTTTGCCGAACCTACTTTATACCAGATATTAACAGCAGCCAAAGGTAAGTTTTTATTCTGATGAAGAATTACTTCAAGCCCATTCTTGAGCTTATATTTTTTGTAAGCTAAGTCTAAATGATTCATACAGCGATTTATTTTTTTAGGGATTTTAAAGATATTAAAAAAATATGAGAATGACTCATTTCTGAATTAATAATGTGATGTTATGCTTTTCACTTTACATTTAAAATAAAAAAGCCCCGACCAGTCGGGGCTTTAGTTAACCGCTCTTATATTTTAGAAAGTATATCTAAGACCTAACTGCATTTCCCATCTCGAGGTTAGGTCATCGTAGTTCCAAGCTTTATAAGAAGGATTGAAACTATAAACAGGTTTACCTGTCGCTTTATCAATACCTTTATAAGAAACGATTTCATTATTGTTATAGCCGCCGCTTACATCTCTTCCCCAACTGCTATTAAGTAAATTAGGAAGATTTAGTATATCTAAAGTGATTTGGATATGATGTGCACTATTAAACATAGGTATATCCTGTGCTAATCTAAGGTCCAGTTCATTTCTCCACGGATAAGTTGACCCGTTTCTCTGTGCTACCTGTCCTCTGTGTGAAGACAAATAAGAATTTCCATTAATAGTTGCATCCAAAGCAGCATAAGTACTTGCAGATGCTTTTGTATAGACACCATTATTTAGAGTGCCTAATTCGATGTCGTTATCATTCTTTGGAATATAGAAAAGGTCATTTCCATCAAAACCGTCTCCGTTAACGTCACCATAAACTACGAAGGAGAATGGCGTGCCGGATTGACCGTTGTAATAGAGAGAAACGCTGGTCGGCGCGTCTTTAAAGAAATCATTAGAATAAGTTACAGATGCAAAAATACGATGCCTTATTTCGAAGTCAGATGTAGTTACAGGTGGATTATTAGGATCATTGAAAATCGGATTGTATCTCATCTGAGACTGAGCCTGGGACGAAAGAACACCATTTTGGTCAAAGGCTCTCTGGAAATTATAACCTATGTCTCCCGAAATTCCCTGCAAGACATTTCTCTGCAATTGAACACTGAGGTTATATTGATAACCTTTTGTCGTATTTGTTAAATAATATACTCCATAGAAATTACCGTTTCCGCTGTTGGTTCCGCCGTAAACAATTCTTCCATCCGGCAGGGTACCAACTTGTGGCTTTAAGTTCACTTCTTTATAGATCATATCGTAAAGTGTTTTAGAATACTGGGCTTCAATAGTACCAGTAATGTTATATGGCAATTGACGATCAACTCCTACATCAAGACGAAGAACTTGAGGCATCTTCAGGTTTGGGTCAACCAAATCAACTTCTGATGTGGTTTTTGCAGCAGAACCGGCAGCAAGGCCAGGTTGATTTGAAGGATCCGCACTGAATGGTGTATTTCCGTAACGGTCTATTTCTGCAATCAAGGTTCCGGTGTTTCCATAATTGTTTGACATCCATACGTAAGGTACGCGTCCTGCAAAAGCACCGATACCGCCTCTAATTTGAGTCTGATTGTCTCCATTAACATCCCAGTTAAATCCAACCCGTGGTGACCACATTATATTTCCACTTGGCACATTGGAAGTGCTGTATCCAGGGAAGTAATGGCTCAAAGAATCATTGTATGCAGGTTTTGTGGGGTAGTAAGGAACATCCATCCTCAAACCATAAGTCAATTTGAAATTAGGTGTAATTGACCATTCATCTTGAGCATAAAATCCTATCTGGTTTACACTAAATTGGGCAGCAGGCTCGGGATTTGATGTCCTGGAGTATACTCTTTGATAGAATGTTGGATTATTGAAATCAAGCTGGGAAAGGTAATCGACTTTGTATTGATAGTAACCCCAGTATGAGCGGATAAACAAATTCTTAAAGGAGAAAAATTCATTGTGAGTTCCAAAGGTAAAAACATGATTTCCTGCCAGGTAAGTGAAATTGTCGGTAAATTCAAAGACATTCTGGTCGAGTTTGTTAGCTGAAGAATACCTGTCAGTGCCAGTGTACATTGTATATCCACCGCCAAGCACGACATCTACTTCAGGTAATCCGGCTCCTACAGGACCGCGATTGTCGCGGATAGTAGTATAACCCAGTATTAATTCGTTAGACATGTTGTTGCCAAACGTACTATTCAGTAATAAAGCAGTTGAATTTGTATTGTTGGTTATTCTATAATTATAAGTGTCGAAGCTTAAAGCATTGCTGCTGGTTCTATCATTCAAATTATCCTGATAGGAATGAACAAAATTGTTACGGATAGTTAATTTATTATTTTCATCAATATTGTAATCGAATCTTAAGAAAAATTTGGTGCTGGGCTGTTTAACATCAAAACTGCTGAAACTACCGGCACCAAAACCTTTGGCAGCAAGCATATTTTTTAGACTATCTGCCCAGGCTGCTGCATTTGGATTACCTGACGTTAAAGCAATATTCGATAGCGGTGTAGTATGTTGAGTTAATTCAAGGTTGGTGAAGAAGAATAATTTATCTTTAACAACAGGACCGCCTAAACGAAAACCGTACTGGTACGATGAAAAATTAGCATATTTGGTTTTATATTGATCTGGGCTTAAACCTACAAAATCCTGGTTTCTTCCATAACCATAAACCGATCCTTCAAATGTATTTGAACCGCTCCGCGTAATGGCATTGATTCCACCGCCGGTAAAACCACCATATCTAACATCGTAGGGTGCAATCACAACCTGGAATGCTTGAATAGCGTCCAAGCTGATTGGGTTTGCTCCCGTTTGTCCTCCGGGTGTTCCACTAGAGCCAAGACCAAACAAATCGTTGTATTGAGTACCATCAATTTGGATATTGTTGTATCTATTGTTTCTGCCGGCAGCTTGCATACTGGTACCACTGAATAAAGGTGAAAGTTTGGCAAAAGTTTGGAATGTGAGACTGATACTTGGAACTTCACTAATCTGTCTTGCTGAAACGTCTTGGGTTGCACCGGTACGATTCGAATTAATTATAGGGTTTCTGTGGGCAACAACATTTACTTGTGATAATTCCACAGAGGTTGTTTTTAGTGTAAAATTAAGTGTTAAGTTTTGTCCTAATTCCAGGTAAACACTATCACGCACTTCAGTTTTATAACCTACATAAGACACTTTAATTTGGTATGGTCCGCCTACCTTTAACCCTAGAAGGTCGTAGCGCCCGTTATTTCTAGTTGTAGTTCCAAATACTGTTCCTGTCGGTTCGTGTGTGGCCACAACGGTAGCAGATGGGAGTTCCTGCCCGTTCTGATCTACAACAACGCCGTTTATAGCAGCTGTTGTTACTCCCTGTCCAAAGGCGGACATCGAGCAAACTGTTAGCATAGCTGCAATAAACAAGCTCAACAATTTGTAGTTGCATAGCTTCATATTGACTCCATAGTTATTGAATGAATATATATTTCAGTTAGATATTATATTTGATAGCCTGTGAGCAAAATGTTAGTATCAAATATTTTACTTAAGCTATAAATTATCAAGGTTGGTTTTAGCATTTAACAATTATATAATATGTAAATACATAATTATCCGTTAACAGATGGATAGCCGTAAAAAACGATAAGGCCATGCTGCTTGAGAAATTCGAATTATGCATTATAAATAATTATATAAAGGGTAAGCCTAAAAAATCGCAAAAACCTTGGTTCAACATATCAAAAAGTAATTTTAAAGGCAATAAGAAAAATAGCTTTTGCGATTTTCTTTCATTGGGGAAAGTAAATACCCCACGTCGTTTCGATCTGACGATATAGAATATTTGTTTTTATTATAAAAATATTTAGTGCAATAATAACAGTACTCTATCCAGACGGATAGAACCTATCAAACGGAATAAGTCTGTAAAAGGAATATTTCTATCCCATGAAAATAGAGCTATGAAAGCTTCGCCGATAACTCTATCTCTTGGAACAAATCCCCAAAATCTGCTGTCCAGGCTGTCATCCCGGTTATCGCCCATCATGAAATAATAATTCTTCTTAAATGTGTAAGAGTTTGTTGCTTTTCCGTTTATGTAAATTACACCATTCTTTACATCGACAACATTTTTACCATATTCTCTATCAATTGTAACTCTCCATTGCTCTATATTTCTTAGAGTTAATCTGAGTTTAAAACCTTTATAAGGAACTATTAGCGGACCGTAATAATCCTCGTTCCAGGGCATTCCAGGAGGAAAAATTCTTGGTTCCACATATCCTTTAGGCTTTGCAAAGGGACTTAAATATTTTATATGTGAAGGAATAGGTGCCTGTTTACCATTAACATATACTACTTTATCTATTACTTGAATTGTGTCACCTGGAACCCCAATGCATCTTTTTACATAATCCACATTCGGCTGCACTGGTACTATATTGTCTCTATGTCCGGGGAATTCAAAGACTACTATATCACCTCTTTCCGGATTTCTTAGCGCAGGTAAAGTAAAGTAAGGTAGTTTTATATCAGTAAAAGGAATATACCTGGGAGACGAAGCTCCGTAAACAAACTTATTAACAAGAACAAAATCTCCAACTAAAATGGTATCTTCCATAGACCCGGTTGGTATTCTTGTATTCTGCACCACGAAGGTAATAATTAAAAAAGCTGCGATTAAAGCAAAAAACAACGACTCAAAAAACTCACGCGCTTTTTCTTTGGAGGTTTTTACTTTTTTAATTTCTTCTTCGGTCTTTATACCGAAAAATTTCTTTACGCCATTCTTAAATTTGGAGTCCATGTAAATTCTATCTTTTTATAATTGTTTGTTTTCTATTTTGAATCTTTAACTTTATCCAGTTTTTTCTTAATAATATTATTTACTAATTGTGGATTAGCCTTTCCCTTAGTTGAACGCATTACCTGCCCTACAAAAAACCCGATTACTTTATCTTTCCCGCTCACATACTCTTGGACTTCCTTATCGTGGCCATTCAGAATTCCGTCAACTATTTTCTCGATTTCATCACTGTCGCTTATTTGGGTTAGGTTTTTTTCGTTAATAATTTGTACGGGATTCTTATTTCCCTGGAGCATAATTTCGAAAACTTCCTTCGCAATTTTCCCGCTGATTGTACCACTCTTAATTAGATTTATTAGTTCGGCTAAATTTACTGCAGAAACAGGAAACTCTTTGATGTCTATCTTTTTTTCATTCACTGTTTTCAAAACTTCACCCATTATCCAGTTACTTGCGCTCTTGTAATCAGTAGTATGTGAAACAACTTCTTCGTAGTAATCTACTAATCCTTTTTCTTGAGTGAGAAGTTCTGCGTCGTATTTAGGAAGTGCATATTCTTGTACTAATTTTTGTTTTCTTCTTTCGGGAAGTTCCGGCATAGCAGTAGAAATTTCGTTAATCCACTCTTCAGAGATTACAACAGGTAAGAGGTCTGGCTCTGGGAAGTAACGATAATCGTGAGCTTCCTCTTTGCTTCTCATCGGCATTACGTCATTAAGGTCTGCATTCCATAGCAAAGTCTCCTGTACAATTTTTCCGCCATCTTCTATAATATCAATTTGCCTCTCTATTTCACGGTTAATGGCTCTTTCAACATTCCGGAAAGAGTTCATATTTTTCACTTCTGTTTTAGTCCCAAGTTTTTTTTCGCCTTCAATTCTAACCGAAATGTTAGCGTCGCATCTCAATGAACCTTCTTCCATGTTTCCATCACAAATGCCAAGGTACTTTACAATCTGTTTAATCTTTGATAGGTAGAGGTAGGCTTCTTCAGCGTTCCTTATGTCGGGCTGACTAACTATTTCAATTAATGGAACACCGCAGCGATTCACATCCACCAACGTTTCGAAGTCCTGATCATGAATTGATTTTCCCGCATCCTCTTCCATGTGGATTCTATTAATTCCAATCTTCTTTTCTGAGCCATCTTTTTTGATTATGTCAATGTATCCTTCTTCGCACATTGGTAATTCATATTGTGAAATTTGATAACCTTTGGGTAAATCAGGATAGAAATAATTCTTTCTTGCAAAAATGGAATTTCTATTTATTCTGCAATTTGTAGCCATGCCCATCAACATTGTAAATTCTACAACCTTCTTGTTAAGCACCGGTAATGTGCCTGGATAACCTAAACATACTGGACAAATATTTGTATTAGGCGGATTGCCAAATTTGGTCGAACAGCCGCAAAAAGCTTTTGATTCAGTCAGTAATTGAGCGTGAACTTCTAATCCGACAACTGCTTCGTACTTTGGGTTCATTCTTTGTTCATTTTTTGAAAAATAAATATAACAAAGAATAGTTTTAATAAGAAAGCCAATTAAGCTTTATGAAATTGATGAATCATTACTCCCCCGAATAATATAAGTTTTCTTATTTTTTATGAAAAGAGCAAATAGCTTTTGTAAAATAGACCGAACATTAGTAGGGAGGGTTTCCTAATCAGACTTATTTTTGAATATAATATACTTATCGCCTTCGTAATAGGATTGAAAATACATAGCATGGTTTATGATGAAAAAAACATAGAAAATTTGATTATTGTCCAAAAAATGGTTTTTAGATGAAAACTTCTTTTCTTAAATTAAAAAGCTAAATTTATAGAACATGACTCATTTTGGGAATAATTTGATAAACAGCTTAAAAAAGATACTTTTTATTACGTTACTTTTCGGCGTAACAGCTTATTCACAAGCTTACAGATATGATTTGCTGACGGGCCGTGTTGTACTTTCATTAGAAGGAGGTATGACATATGGCAAAACTGATTACCTTAATTCCCGGATAGGACCTTTAGTAAATGCGCGGGCTGAATATTTTTTCCCTACTATGAGTGATCACATTTTTGGTGTTAGAATATACGGCGGAGGTCTCAAGGTTAAAGGCGAAGATCCCAGGCGAAATCCTCCTTCATTTTCAACGGATTTGTATGATTTGGGATTGGGTGGAGTTTATAACTACTCGTTATCCGATAAACTTTTTCTTTCTCTCTTTGCCGGTGTTTCAGAGAATTGGTTTAACCCCAAAGGGCCTGACGGCAGAAGAGCACCACATAATGCTGAGGGACTTTACAAGAAAAACGCACTTTCATACGATACTGAATTTGGGATAAGAGTTCCCATCACCTATGACTTTGGAATTATGGTTTCCACAGGGCTGCATTTTATACAAACTGATAATCTGGATGATGTCTCTCCCGAAAATGCAACAGGTTTTCCTGCCGGTGCAAAAAATGATTATTATGGAACTGTCTCTATTTCATTATCTTATTCGCTTTTTGGAATTAAAGATAGTGATGGAGATGGTGTTCCCGACTATTTAGATAAATGTCCTAATACTCCCAAAGGAGTAATAATTGATGAAGATGGTTGTCCTTTAGATTCTGATCACGACGGCGTTCCGGATTTTATGGATAAGTGCCCAGATACACCTAAAGGCGTAAAAGTGGATAAATATGGATGCCCTATAGATTCCGATCATGATGGTGTCCCGGATAGTTTTGACAAATGTCCGAACACTCCGTTTGGAGTGAAAGTAGATAAAAATGGTTGTCCGCTTGATGCAGATAGTGACGGTGTTCCGGATTATCTTGATAAATGCCCCAACACTCCAATAGGAGTTAAAGTTGATTCTGTTGGCTGCCCATTAGATTCAGACCACGACGGTGTTCCGGATTATCTTGACAAATGTCCAAATACCGCACCTGGAGTAAGAGTAGATTCTCAGGGATGTCCTATAGTTATTAAGAG
>JBJKPP010000076.1:0-3796 GCA_046706145.1 Ignavibacteriaceae bacterium
CATATATTTTTATGATAAAGGACAGCTAAATTAATCCTTTAGCTGTCCAATCGATACAAATTATTATAAAATTAAATCTATGAATTCTTCTTCTGAAAATCTTTCATAAAATCAACCAAATCAACAACACCTTGCTTCGGGAAGGCATTATATATAGATGCTCTTAATCCTCCGACAGAACGGTGTCCTTTTATTCCGCTGAACCCTGCGTCGCTTGCTTCTTGAATTAGTTTTTTCTCCAATTCTTCAGTTGCAAGGTTGAAGGTAACATTCATTATGCTTCTGCTGTCTTTTTCAGCATGTCCTTTATAAAATCCATTACTATTATCTATGCAGTTGTAAAGAATTTCTGCTTTCTCTTTGTTCAACTTGTGCATAGCATCAAGCCCTCCATTTTTGAGAAGCCATTTTGTCACAAGCCAGATAATATACACGCCAAAACAATTTGGAGTATTGTATAAAGAGTTAGCATCGGCATGAACCTTATAACTCAACATTGAATACAGATTTTCAGGACTTTTTTCAATTAAATCATTTCGGGCAATAACCAAAGTTACCCCTGAAGGGCCCATATTCTTCTGTGCGCCGGCATAAATTAGTCCGTATTTTTTCACATCAATTTTCTTTGAAAGAATATCTGAAGAGGCATCACAAACCAGCGGTACTTTGCCAACTTCGGGCTCACTGCTCCATTCAGTTCCGTAAATCGTATTATTTGACGTAAAGTGAACATAAGCAGCATCAGGATCTAATTTTAATTCACTTTGTTTAGGGATTCTTTTGAAATTTCCCTCTTCTGTTGAGGCAGCAACATTAACAGTTCCTGCTCTTTTTGCTTCCTTAATTGCCTTCTTTGACCAGCTCCCGGTATTTATATAATCTGCTTTATTTTTTGGCGGCATGAGGTTCAAGGGTACCATGCAGAATTGCAAACTTGCTCCGCCCTGTAAAAATAGGATGGTATAATTATCCGGAATGGATAAAAGCTTTTTCAAATCTTCTTTTGCTTCATTAATAACTTTATCAAAAGGTTTAGAGCGATGACTGATTTCTAGAATCGACATGCCAACACCTGGAAGCACGAAAAGATTTTCTTGAGCCTCCTTTAAAACATCTTCAGGCAGAATTGCCGGTCCCGCACTGAAATTATATATTCTTTTTTCCATTTTTTATTTTCCTTTAACATTAACGGTTATATGAAAATGTAACTAAATTTTACACAGTATCCGGACTAAACTTAAAAACCAAATTGCATATCAAGGTATCAAATTTATGCATAGAAATTTAGGTTTTCTAATTGTCATACTGAACTAGTTTCAGCATCTTCTTATACTGTTTTGTTTGATAAATCCTCCCAATTTTTATTCACTGATTCAATTAGGTTAATTTTCCAATTGCGATGCCAATTCTTGAGTTGTTTTTCTCTCCTGATTGCCTCAGATGCTTCATTAAATACTTCAAAATAGACTAATTTTGTAATATTATATTTTTTTGTGAAACCTTCTATCAATTTATTTTTATGTTCATATACTCTTCGTTCCAAATTATTTGTCATACCTATATAAAGAGTTTTTGACTTATTGGCCATTATGTAAACATAATAATCTTTCATCCTTTCAAGGAACTAAGTGTCATTCAAAGTAAATTTACTCTGATGATTTTAGATTCCGAAACAAGTTCGGAATGACGAATAACAATTGTGTATCATCAGATAAGATGCACTAATAATCCATCTCTTAGCTTTGGCTCAAACCATGTCGATTTGGGAGGCATAATTTCTCCCGCATCAGAAATTTTTATAAGATCATCAATTGTTACCGGATTCAAGGAAAAAGCAATCTTAGCTTTACCGCTATTAACTAATTTTTCCAATTCTTTAGTCCCCCGCATTCCCCCTATAAAATCAATTCTTTTGCTGGTTCTCTGGTCTTCAATTCCCAGTATAGGATTTAAAAGAAAATCCTGAAGAATACTTGTATCTAATGTCTCTGCGACTGATTTAGACATTGATAAACTTGCTTTTATCGAGTCTTTTATGGAAAGCTTATACCAGTTATTATCCAAATACATGCAAAAAGTTTTCTTTTCTTTTGGCTCTTTTGTCTCTGTCTTTTCTATATTAAATTTTTCACTCATGTCATTAAATAGTTCTTCTACGTTATTTCCGTTTAAATCCAAAATTATCCTATTATACGGCAATATATTTAATTGATTAGCAGGAAAAAGGACCCCAAGAAAATAATTATATTCTTCTTTTCCTGTGTGGTTAGGGTTTGCATCTTTCCGTGCTTTCCTTGCCCTGCTTGCGCTTGCCGCACGGTGATGACCGTCTGCTATATATAAATTTTTAACTTTGGAAATTGCTTCTATGATTTTCTTTTCTAAATCGGTAGAAAGAACCCAGATTGTGTGTTTTAGATTATCAGGTGCAGTAAAATCATAAACGGGTTTTGTTTTTTCAATAAACCCATTGATTAAGTTATCAATTGCGGTAACAGTTTTGTAAGTCAAAAAAACAGGTCCAGTTTGTGCCGAGGTTGCAAGAATATGGTTCGTCCGGTCATCTTCTTTGACTTTTCTTGTTATCTCATGCTTCAGAATAATATTACTATCATAATCGTCAACTGAAAAAGTTGCCGCGATACCTGTTTGTTTTCGTCCATTCATTTCTAGCTGATAAACATAAAGATGCGGCTCGTTGTCTATGAACAGAGTCCCATTTTCTTGTAATTTTTTTATATTTTCTTTTGCTTTTTGATAAACTTGTTTGGAATAAGGGTCCGTACTTTCGTCTAGTTCAATTTCGGCCCTGGTAACTCTCAGAAAACTTAGGGGATTGTCCTTAGCAAGCTCGGCAGCTTCTTCTTTGTCAACAACATCATAAGGAACGCTCGCTACTTGATTAGCAATTTTTTCGGATGGTCTTAGCGCTTTGAAAGTTTTTATAACCATGTTGATTGTCGGGCATTTAACCTGTAAAAATTTGAATAATTGAGACTTTAAAATCGCCAAAAATACAGCAACATCCAATTATCAATTTTAGCACTGAATTCAACGGAAATTTCATTGCACATAAATATGCATATGTGTATATTTATGCCAAATTATACACATTAATAGGAGCTGATTATGCGAACAAATATTGTAATTGATGATAAGCTTATGAAAGAAGCTCAACGGCTTTCTGGTATAAAGACAAAAAAGGAGACAATTGAAGAAGCACTTAAAAACTTTATACGAATTAATAAACAGAAAGAATTTCGTAAGCTGAGAGGAAAAATTAAATGGGAAGGTAATTTGGACGAGATGAGGACAAGTAAATGGTGATGGTAGATAGTTCTGTATTCATAAACTTTTTCAACAATATTGTAAATAACGAGACTTATAAATTGGATGAATTGCTCAAAACTGGCGAAGTGTGTATAAGTGATTATATCCTTGCAGAAGTTCTCCAAGGTATAAGAAATGATAATCAGTATGGAACGGTTAGAAAAATGATGGGTGCGTTTGGTTGCTTTAACATTTTGGATAAAAGATTGGCAATACGGTCAGCAGAAAATTACCGCTTGTTGAGAAAAAGAGGCGTGACCGTTAGAAAGACTGTTGATGTTATAATTGGTACTTTTTGTATAGAAAATAATTTGAGACTACTTCACAACGACAAAGATTTTATACCTTTAGAGAAATATCTTGGACTTAAAACCGTAAATTAAATTGGGATAATTTTGCCCATCTTACTGCTCTCAATTTTTCAGTATATTTGAAGTTTTAATAACAGAAAACATAACTATTCATG
>JBJKPP010000077.1:0-6703 GCA_046706145.1 Ignavibacteriaceae bacterium
TCCCCAAAGGACAAAGTAGAAAAAGAACCTAAGATACTCGGATGGGATGCCGCAGGTATAGTCGAAGAAATAGGAGAAAATGTTAAACTCTTTAATAAAGGTGATGAAGTATATTATTCCGGAAGTATTCTAAGACAAGGCAGCAATGCTGAATTTCAATTAGTTGATGAAAGAATAGTTGGCCGAAAACCAAAAACACTTTCCTTCGAAGAAGCAGCGGCTTTGCCATTAACAACAATTACTGCGTGGGAATCCATGTTCGAACAAATGAATATTCCAATAGATGATAAAGAAAAAACTTCTGGAAAATCTATCCTGATAATCGGAGCGGCAGGAGGAGTTGGCTCAATTGCTATTCAATTAGCTAAAAAGCTAACTGGTCTAACTGTAATAGCTACTGCTTCCCGTGATGAAACAAGTAATTGGTGTAAGAAACTTGGTGCTGATTATATAATAAATCACCAAAACAAATTTGCGGACGGGCTTAAGAAAATCGGAATTAAAGAAGTCGATTATGTATTTTGTTTGCACTCAACTGAAAAACATTTCCCTGCTTCTGCAGAAATTATAAAGCCATTCGGAAGGTTTTGTTCAATAGTGGGACTAAAGGATGGAGATTTCCTTGACATGAGCTTACTTCGAAACAAAAGCGCAAGTTTTTCTTGGGAATTCATGTTTACAAAATCAAGTTACCAAACATCAGATATGATTTCGCAGCACGATTTGCTTAATAAAACAGCTGACTTAATTGACAGTGGTGCTCTTGTTACTACTATGACTCAGAATTATGGAAAACTAAACGCAGAAAATTTACGAAAGGCTCATGCAAAAATAGAATCGGGCACAACAATAGGAAAAATTGTTTTATCGGGAATCGAATAAAATTATACGCTCAGATTCACTACTAACGTCACAAAGTAACATCAACCATATACAAGGAGCCTATATTTCTCTACTTTTCTAATTTGTTGAGTGATATGTCCTTCGAACAATGCTGTTTGTAAAACGGACTGAACTCCATAAAATCAACAAGATTATAACGAAAAGTAATATCCAGGAAGGGTAAATCTCGAAAGAAAACAAGATTGTAAGGAAAACTGTAAGAATTCCAGTATTAATTATTTGTTGGATAAACATATATCTCTTTTTCGGGTAAGGCGGAATCAGCTTTATCCAGGTTGCAAATAGAGAAGCAAGAATCGAGACCACTATAACTTCTAATAGTAAACCTAGCATTAAATACAAATAGTTATTGTTGTAATATTTTCACTTTTATTTTAGTTCTGACACAGAGCATTAATTTTTTAATAAAGTTCCTCCAAGCGCGTAAACCAGTATATGATATATAACAGAAATTAAACCTAAAGCCCATCCAAAGAAATGTTGCCCTACTGAATATAGTGCAATTGCTGCTAATCCGGAAATGACCAACTCTTGCAATAAACGCAGCGGTTCGGACACCCTACCCATATTTCGGAAATCAACAAATCCCCAAAATCCAAAGCCTACAACAGGAACACTTATTGCCAGCAAAGTTTTACCAACGGTACTTCCACCCACTTCATATCCCCAATATCCTAATCCGGCCACGATTCCTGCCTCCATCAGCCAGCGTAAACTTAGGTTTAACCATTTCAACACTTTAGACAAATGTGAAAATTCCGTTTAAGATCATTAATTTTTTAGTTTTATTACTCCCCGCTTCAGTTCTACTAGACCGTTATTTTCCATATTTTTTAGAATTCTTGATATAACCACCCTTGAGGTTCCCAGCTCATTTGCAATGTCTTGATGAGTAAGTTTTATCAACATTGTAACATTTCTTTCCGAATAATCTTTCAAATAGTTATGAGTCCTCACATCGATATTTTTAAAACTCAATTCACCTAAAGCTTTTAACAATTCTATGTAGCGCGTCATAAAAGTGTTAATAATAAACGAATTCCATAAATCATATTTCTTTTGCCATTCACGTACATATGGAGTTGGAATCATCAGTAACTTAGACTTCTTGTCTGCAATAGCATTCACTTTGCTTATTGTATCGCCAAAGCAGGCAACTAAAGACATCATACATGTCTGACCGGAGTTTATATAGTACAATAAAATTTCTCTCCCTGTTTCAGGATCACCGCGGAAAACACGAACAGAACCTTTAAGAACCAGGGGAAGTACCTGCAAGCAATCGCCTGTTTCAACAATAGTTTTATTCTTTTCAACTGTTAAAACAGTGCATAAGGATTCTATTTCCGCTTTCAGTTTACCCTCTAAAGGTAAACTAAGGATCTCGTTCATAATGTTAATAATAACTTATTATGTCGGTTTTTTCAACCGATGGAGGCTAAAAAATTAGACCATGTAATATTCCCACGAAATACGGTCCGGGTCCTTAAATGCAATATAATCTTTATCGAGAGTTCCATCATGTTTGATCCCTGTATTCTCGATTTTTTCACTATTCAATGCTTCTGCAATATTTTCAAGATCTTTCTTATTCTCACAAGCAATCGCAAGATGGTCCAAACCAACCCGGAAAGGATTGAACTGATCGTTTTTGGGGGTTTTATCTTCAGGTCCGCGAATACCGATTGGAATGTTTCCCGCCAGAAATATGCAAAGTCCTGGTTTTTCTACGACTTGTTTAAAACCTAAAGTATCAACATAGAAATGTTTTGACCTTTCATAATTGCTTACTCGAAGTGCCAAATGGTGCAACCCAGGTGTTTTAAATTCCATAACTACCTCCTAATTATAATTAATACAAAGTCGTCCGATACTTCTCAGCATCGCACAAACAAGGTAATACCTATCAAAACCAATTTCAGTAACTTTTGTTACATAAAATACATTTCTCTAAAAAATCTGGCTTTTATCTCACTTTTATATAAAAAAAGAACAAAGTACGGCGTTTTCGCTCTTGATTTTATTTGGGTTCTTTCATTAATTAATAGTGAACATTTGTTCACTTATTTAAAATACTGAAATGGCATTAAATAACTTATTTATCGATTTTAACAGTTATTTTGCTTCGGTAGAGCAGCAGGTTAAACCGGAACTCCGTAATAAACCGGTTGGTGTTGTACCGGTGATGGCTGATACAACTTGTTGTATTGCAGCAAGCTACGAAGCCAAAGCATACGGAGTAAGAACAGGAACAATGGTATCCGATGCAAAGAAATTATGTCCGGGAATAAAATTCATTGAAGCTGATCATAGAACTTATATTCAATATCACAAAAGGCTTGTTGATAAAGTTGATGAGTGTCTTCCGGTAGATAAAATCCTTTCTATTGATGAGATGGTTTGTAGCCTTTGGGGAAAAGAACGGAAACGGGAAAACGCAATTAGGATAGCCATACATATAAAAGAAAAAATTAGAGATGATGTTGGGCAATATCTTCGCTGTTCAATAGGCATTGGCCCAAATCAATTTCTTGCAAAGACCGGAACGAATATGCAGAAACCAGACGGGCTGGTTGTTATCGACGATGAGGACCTTCCTCACTGCCTTTACAAACTTAAGATAAGCGATCTTTATGGAGTCGGAAGAAGGATGGAAGTTCGTCTTCGCCGGAATGCAATTTATACTATGGAAGATCTTTGCAATGCAGACAAGAATTTATTGAGACATGTCTGGGGTGGAATAGAAGGTGAAAGAATGTATGACCAATTAAGGGGAAAAATTGTACCGCGGCCGCCCACCCATCGCTCAACAGTGGGACACTCTCACGTGCTTCCCCCGAAATTAAAAAATAAAGAAAGCGCATATGCTGTGCTCCACAGGCTTCTTCAGAAAGCCGCTATGCGTTTGCGTTATCTTGGTTATTGGGCAGGAGCATTGGGAGTAGTTGTTAGATATAAAGTTATACCTGGGACTTCTGGTGGAACGTTTGGTTATCAGGATATAAATTACGGAGAAGATTCGTTCAATGATTCAAATTATCATAGACAACCCATAGGTTGGTACGCACGTAAATCTGAATCTGATTACCACTTTTCAAAAAGAGCTAAATGGAAAGATTATATAACCTTTACTTATACACAAAGCACAGTTGAATTTATAAAAGCATTTAACATTATGTGGAAAAAGAATCCTTTCTTGACCGATGATGGTTCCGGTATTACAGAAAAAAATATTCCAACCGCAGTAAGTGTCGTTCTATTCAATCTTTTGCACGAAAGTTTAGTAACCCTTCCTATTTTTGAAAATTTTGAGAAAAATAAATCCCTTTACAAAGCAGTTGACTTGCTGAATAAGCGTTATGGTTATGCTTCCGTTTATTTCGGAGGCTCCCACACAGCTAAAGATTCTGCTCCTATGAGAATCGCATTCACACAAATTCCCGTTCTAGAAATCGAGGATGATGAAAAGAGGAACGGACTTAAGATTAAACACCGAGAGTAAATCTTTAATGGAATACAAAGCCTCAAAATTGATAGATTTACTAATTCAATACCTTAGTAATTAATCTACTATATCTTATTTCCAATAGTCATTAACTCTTACTGCCTCATCCGCTCCCGGCCAGGGAGGCATTGTTACCAATATAAATTTTAATGGCTCAATTCCCACATTTCTAAATTGAAAATGACATCCCAAAGGAATGGTAATAGAAATATCTTTGCCAACCACAGTGACTTCTTCTTCTTCATTAAACTTCCGCCATATTTCTCCTTCTCCGGAAAGAAAATACCAGATTTCTTCTACAGTTTTATGACGAACTGCTTTTGTCGTAAATCCCACGGGCAATTCACATAAACACATACTGCCTCCTTTTAGATTCGGAAGAAAATAAATATTTGATCCATCAGGAGCGGTAGCGTCTGGTTGGGGGTTAAGTCTTTGTGTTACAAGCATATTTCTCTTTGTCTGGTTTTATTTATAAAAAATTTATTCTGTATCCAGTTCGCCAATATCTTCGTTCCAGAGTTCGGGATTCTTTTCAATAAATTCTATCATCAGTTGACGACACTGTTGATTGTCAGCAATAGTTACTTTAACTCCCCGCGATCTCAAATAATCTTCCGGTCCGGTAAAAGTAAGATTTTCTCCAATTACTACTTTCGGAATTCTGTAAAGCAGAATTGCACCGCTGCACATATCGCATGGAGACAATGTAGAGTATAATGTTGCCCGACGATAATCAGAAGCTTTGAGTCTTCCGGCGTTTTCCAAGCAATCCATTTCTGCATGCAGCACAGCACTTCCATCTTGCACTCTTTTGTTGTGCCCGCGACTAACTATTTTTCCATCAATAACCAAAACCGATCCTATTGGTATGCCGCCTTCAGCCATTCCAATTTTGGCTTCTTCAATTGCAGCTTTTAAAAATTCATCCATATTTTCCCTTTTAATTATCTTTTCTTAAAATGTTAACAGAAAAATACTAATATAGATTACAACTTTTCTTTCTTTGCGTCTCTGTAAGTCCACCACCCTGCAAGGAATGAACCCGAAAGATTATGCCAGATGCTGAAAATTGCTCCCGGTAGAGCCGCGGCGGCTGAGAAGAATTTTACGGCGAGTGCTACACTTAATCCTGAATTCTGCATACCAACCTCTATTCCAATTGTCCGGCAAGTTTTCTTATCATACTTAAGTAATCTTGGGATAAAATAACCGAAAGTTAATCCTGTCATGTTGTGAAGTATTACAGCGACAAGAATAATGAAGCTTACATCTGCAATTTTTGATTTATTCAGCGCAACTATAATTGTAATAATTAAGACTATTGCTAACATAGATAAGAAAGGAAATATATTTCTTACTTTTTCAATCTTACTGCTGAAGAGAGAATTTATTGTGGTACCAACCAAGACCGGAATTAAAACAATCTGCAAAATATCTAAAAACATTTCTGCGGCAGGAACAGGCACAACATGGTTGAGTAAAATATATGAGAAAAACGGAGTTAGAAATACCGCAAAAATTGTTGATGTTAAGGTCAAAGTAATTGATAAAGCAACATCACCGTTGCCAAGATATGTTATCACGTTTGATGCCGTGCCGCCCGGACAGCTGCCAACAAGAACTAACCCTGCCATCATTTGAGGCGGAAGATTTAATAATAAGGAAATAACATATGCCGCAGAAGGCATTATTAAATATTGCAATCCAAAACCGAGAAAAATAACTGCTGGCGACTTAATTATTTTCTTAAAATTATCCCATGTTAAAGTCATCCCCATTCCAAACATTACGACAGTTAGAAGAGGAACGATAGCAGATTTGAATCCCGAAAAGATATTACTATAAAAAAATGCTATGAGTGAAAATAAAACGGCCCATAAAGGAAATAGCCTTGTAAGTTTACTAATCATTTTCTTTTGTTGATTTTACGTTGTTGGCAGTCAAACTTATTAAAAAATATACGAAACAATATATTAGCTTATGGCGTGATGTAATCAGATATTATCTGTTTCTCTTTTGAATAGGTATCCACAATTCTTCCTCAGAATTTGGATCTTCATTTTTGTATTTCTCTCCCATCATTGCAAAATGTGGTCTGTTTTCCAACTCATAATCAGAATTAGGAATCCAAGTCTCAAAAATATATTGATATGTTTCTACTGCCTCGCTTGCCTTTCCTTTGTATAAAAAAACCGCATAAAATCCACTTTGGATTATAAGTGTTTCCATTTCATTCGGGATCGAATTAAAATCAGCTACTTGAACTGCAGCCCATTTTTCAAATTCTCTATC
>JBJKPP010000078.1:0-10152 GCA_046706145.1 Ignavibacteriaceae bacterium
TCTCCTTTTTAAGCGATTAGAGTTTTGGAATTAATTAATCTAAGCAAGTATAATACCAGTCTATCCGATCATTTGCTTACTTACAAAAATAATTATTATTTGCGGTTTTTACACTAATTGGTGTAACATTATGAGAAAAAAAATTAACGTAGAATGTGAACACTTGACTTAATGGCTGATATATTATATCTTAACACTTCGAGTTTTAACATATGCAAAGTAAAAATTTACATAGCGTTTCAAATTTTACTGAGAAGAAATTAAACAACATTTCTTTAGATAGCACTAACCTACTAGGGATTACAATTATTATTCTAATAACAGTTAGATAGTAACTGGTCAATCCTAATCAAAACAAAAAATAATAAATAATAAATAAGATAAGACAAAATGATTCGGGATTGACCCGAAGAAAAAGTGTTTTATCTAAAGTGAAATTTATTATTTTTGTAATGACAAATAAATGTTTAGTAAATAGTAAAAGAACCAACGCTTCCAAAAGAAGTCTAATCAAATTTACCACACTCACCACAAGTGTTCTTGGTCTTCGATCTAGAAAAGAAAAAATTATGTCTATTTTGTTTGGTGATAACCCATTATTTATTTACAAAGTGATTTTTTACAGAGTACTAAAGTTCCGAAACGTGAGGAATTAAACTAATTCTTATATTTTTAAGAAAGGGTCAACAATGAAGTCTAGTTCAAATAAGATGATGACGGGTGCAGAGATATTTTTTGAAAGTCTTAAGAAGGAAAAAGTAGAATATGTTTTCGGATATCCGGGTGGGGCTGTCCTTAAAATTTACGAAAGATTGTATGATATTAAAGACTTGAAACATATTCTTGTGAGACATGAACAGGGTGCAACCCATATGGCAGAAGGGTATGCTAAAGCAAGTGGTAAGGTTGGAGTAGTTTTAGTGACTTCTGGACCCGGAGCAACAAATACAGTAACTGGAATTGCAGACGCATATATGGACTCAGTTCCAATAGTAGTTTTTACTGGTCAGGTCCCCAGCACATTAATTGGTAACGATGCTTTTCAAGAAGCTGATATTGTTGGGATTACAAGACCGATTACAAAACATAATTTTCTTGTTAGAGATGTGAAAGAATTGGCTTCCACAATTAAGAAAGCCTTCTATATAGCTTCAACAGGTAGACCTGGTCCAGTCTTGGTTGATTTACCAAAAGATGTAATAGCTACAGTGTGTGAGTTTGAGTATCCTGAAAAGGTTGAATTAAGGGGTTATAACCCTAATTTTGTAGGACATCAAAATTCTATCAAAAAAGCCGCTGAAGTTATAAGTCTGTCAAAGAAACCCCTTCTTTATGTTGGTGGAGGCGTTATAATGTCCGAAGCGTATAGGGAGCTTAGATTATTTGCAAAAGAAAACAATATCCCTGTTACGATGACACTTCAAGGTCTGGGAGCCTTTCCTATGACTGATTCGCAATCTCTTGGAATGCTTGGTATGCATGGAACTTATTGGGCTAACATGGCAGTCAACAATTGTGATGTTTTAGTTTCCTTGGGAGCAAGATTTGATGATAGAGTGACTGGTAAAATAGACGAATTTGCTACAAAGTCGTATAAGATTCATGTGGATATAGATCCTACATGCATTGACAAAAATGTTATAGTTGACCTTCCAATAGTCGGCGATGTTAAGCATGTTCTTGCGGAACTTGCTGCTGAGATGAATAGCGCTCCAGATACTACTGAGTGGTGGGAACAAATTAATAAGTGGAAAGAAGAATGTCCGTTAGAGTATAATAACTCAGATGGAAAGTTAAGAACTGAGTATGTCCTTTCAACTTTAAATAATAAAACTGAAGGAAAAGCCGTAATAGTAACAGACGTTGGACAACATCAAATGTGGGTATCTCAATATTATAAATTTACAGAACCACGTTCTCATATAACAAGTGGTGGATTAGGTACGATGGGATTTTCTGTCCCAGCTTCAATAGGAGCATCTTTTGCTATCAAGGATAGACCCGTTATTTCTATAAGCGGCGACGGTGGATTTCAAATGAATATACAAGAATTAATTACTGCTGCATACTACAAAGTCCCTGTCAAATTTTTACTCATTAATAATAGCTTTCTTGGAATGGTAAGACAGTGGCAGGAATTATTTCACAATGAAAAGTATAGTTTTACTGACCTTTCTGATAGCAATCCTGATTTTGTTAAGGTTGCGGAAGCTATGGGCGTTAAGGCGTATTCCACTGATTCGCCCAAAGATGTTGAAGGGTTATTAGATGAGGCTTTAGCTTATGATAAGGGACCTATTCTCATAGAATTTAAAGTTGTAAAAGAGGACATGGTATTTCCAATAATTCCGGCAGGAAAGACTATAAAAGATATAATTACAAAAAGATTGGATCCCAAGGAGATGGTGTAAAAATGAAACATACGATTTCTGTTTTAGTAGAGAATCACTTTGGCACTTTTAATAGAGTGGTGACTCTTTTCAGTGGTAAGGGATTTAATGTACATAGTCTCTCTATTGGTGAAACAGAGACTCCTGACATTTCGAGGATGACCATTGTTACTTCTGGAGACGATAAAATAATAGAACAAATTGTTAAACAATTAAATCGTTTGGTTGACACAATCAAAGTTGTTGACCTTTCGAATCAGCCTAGAACTGAAAGAGAGTTGGCGTTAATAACTGTTTACTATCATCGTGGTACCCGCAATGAAATAGTGAATATTGGTAACATCTTCAGAGGAAAGGTAGTTGATATTAATAATAAAACTATTACTCTTGAGCTAACAGGCCCACCGGATAAAATTGAAGCTGCCATTAATGTTTTGGAACCTTACGGCATAAAAGAAATGGCACGGTCTGGAACTGTTGCTCTCAAGAGAGGCGAACAAATTAAACGAGATAAACTGGAATCTTTAACAACTTAAAAAGGAATTCATGATGAAAGTCTATTATGATAATGATGCGTCTTTAGATTTTTTAAAAGACAAAAAAATTGCTGTTTTAGGATTTGGAAGTCAAGGACACGCTCATGCGTTAAATTTAAAAGATAGCGGGATGAATGTTTGTGTTGGCTTAAGGTCTGACAGTGCACGCTGGAGTAAGGCACAGGCAGTCGGGTTAGAAGTGAAAACAGTTCCTGAGGCATCTAAATGGGCGAATGTTATAATGGTTTTAATCCCAGACCAGCATCAAAAAAGTGTTTACGACAAGGAAATTGGTCAATATTTAAAAGAGGGAGATACTCTTGCATTTGCTCATGGTTTTAATATTCATTACAAACAAATAAATCCCCCTTCTAATGTTAATGTTATGATGATTGCTCCTAAAAGCCCAGGCCATCTTGTACGAAGAACTTTTCAAGAAGGTAATGGCGTGCCTTGTTTAATCGCTGTTCATCAGGATTATACCGGCAATACAAAAGATTTGGCTTTGGCCTGGTCAAAGGGCATAGGTGGAACTAAAGCGGGAGTTATTGAAACTAATTTTAAGAATGAAACTGAAACAGACCTTTTTGGTGAACAAAGTGTTTTATGCGGGGGTTCTGAAGAACTAATAAAAGCAGGTTTTGAGACTTTGGTTGAAGCGGGTTATCCACCAGAACTGGCGTATTTTGAATGTATGCACGAAATGAAATTAATTGTTGACCTTTATTACGAAGGCGGTTTATCTAGAATGAATTATTCTGTCAGTGACACTGCCGAATATGGCGGATTGACAAGAGGGAAGCGCGTTATTAATGAACAATCACGTCAAGCAATGAAAGAAATTCTAAAGGAAATCCAAAATGGAAAATTTGCTGAAGAATGGATAAAAGAATCGAATTTAGGTCAGCCCTATTTAAATAAATTAAGAGAAGAAGATAAACAACATCCTATAGAAAAAGTTGGAGCAAAACTTAGAGAAATGATGAGCTGGCTCCACAAAAATAAAAAGGAAGAAATAGAGGCATGAACGTAAAAATAGCTCTGCTTCCTGGAGATGGAATTGGACCGGAAGTTATAAATGCTGCAGAAAAATTAATAGATACAGTAGCTGAAAAATTCAATGTGTCTGTTTCTTATGAAAGATTACTAATCGGCGGTTCATCGTATGATGAATATGGTATTCCTTTAACTGATGAAGTTCTTGGAAAATGTTATGAATCTGATGCAGTTTTGCTTGGAGCAGTAGGAGGGCCCAAATGGGAAAAGCTGGAACATAATTTAAAACCGGAAGCTGCCTTACTTAAAATACGAAAAGCACTCGGTCTCTATGCAAATCTTAGACCTGCAAAAGCTTATGATGAATTACTTTCTGCTTCTACCCTTAAATCAGAAGTTTTGAAAGGTACTGATTTAATGATTCTAAGAGAATTGACAGGTGATGTATATTTTGGAACCCCCAGAGGATATAATGAACAAAAAGGCTGGAACACGATGGAATACACTAAGATTGAAGTGGAAAGGATTGCAAAATTGGGTTTTGAGTTGGCAAAGAAACGAAGCGGAAGAGTTACTTCAGTTGATAAAGCAAATGTTCTTGAAACATCTCAATTCTGGAGAAATGTTGTTGTTGAGATTCATAAAGATTTTAAGGATATAAAACTTAATCACTTATACGTAGATAATGCTGCGATGCAATTAATCCGTGACCCAAAACAATTTGATGTAATCTTAACCCAAAATCTTTTTGGCGATATTCTTAGTGATATAGCCGCGATGATAACAGGCAGCCTTGGTATGCTTCCGAGTGCCAGTTTAGGAGATAAATATGCATTGTATGAGCCGGTTCATGGAAGTGCTCCCGACATAGCTGGTCAGGGCAAAGCAAATCCCCTGGCAACTTTATCTTCGGTAGCGATGATGTTTTTATATTCTTTTAATATGAATAACGCTGCTGAATTAATTGAAGGCGCTATTACTAAAGCATTGGCTGAAGGATATCGGACTCCGGATATTTACTCTGAGGGTACAAATTTAGTTTCTACAAAAGAAATGACTGAAGCTGTAATTAATAATTTTAATCAAATTTATGATGAGCAGGCTATAGGAGCTACTTCTTAATAGCCCAATTAAGAGAAAATTATGATGTCAGATTGGCAATCTACAGAGCATGTTTTGGCTTATTTGAGTCGGGCAGATAAAATTCCTCATCGTACCGAAGGCGAATCAACACTTTTGGAGGAATTGCCTGTAACTACAAAAAGAATTTTAGATATTGGCTCAGGAAATGGAAGACTTTTGGATTTATGTTTAACGCAATGCCCTGACGCAACAGGAGTTGCGTTGGATTTTTCACCGGCGATGCTAAATAGCTTAAAAGAAAAATATAAAGACGAGGAACGTGTTAAGGTTATTGAACATGATATAAATAATAAGTTGCCCTTTGATGGCAGTAGTTTTGACGCTGTTGTCTCAAGTTTTGCTATTCATCATGTTAATAATGAAAGAAAAAGAGAGCTATATCAAGAGGTTTGGAAAGTATTGGAAAATGAAGGAACTTTCTGTAATCTTGAACATGTATCTTCGCCGACAGAAAATCTCCATAAAAAGTTTTTTGAAAAACTTGGCGCCAACGAGGATAACTCAAATATTCTTCTAGATGTGCAAACACAAGTAAAATGGTTCAACGAAATTGGTTTCCATGAGGCTGATTGCTATTGGAAATGGCGGGAGTTGGCTTTACTAGTTGGCAAAAAATTTAACTGAGTAGGTTAAAGATTTCAATTTTTAATCATAACATAAATAAATATTGGCGTACACAATACGTTATACAAATAATAAATGTAGAGAGGTTAAACAGTGGATAACAAAGTAATAATATTCGACACAACGTTAAGGGATGGAGAGCAATCTCCGGGTGCTTCATTAAATATTTATGAGAAGATAGAAATTGCTAAGCAACTAGAAAAGCTAAATATAGATGTTATAGAAGCCGGTTTCCCTGTTTCTTCTCCTGAACAATTTGAAGCCGTTCAAAGAATTTCCGCTGAATCTAAGAAAGTTATAGCCGGATTAGCCAGGGCAAAAGAAGTTGACGTAAAAGCGGCTTACGATGCATTGCGTGAAGCCAAAAAATTTAGGATACATACTTTTTCGAGTACTTCGGATATTCATTTGCTTGGGAAATTCGGAGATGAAAGGTACGGAAGAAGTCTGAAGGAAAAGAGAAAAACTATTTTGAAGATGTCTGTAGGTGCAGTTTCTTATGCAAAAACTTTTACAGAAGATGTTGAATTTTCTGCCGAAGATGCCGGGCGAACTGACATTGGATATCTTGTAGAGATTATAGAAGCGGCGATAGAAGCAGGTGCAACAACTGTAAATATTCCGGACACCACTGGCTATACCTTCCCCCATGAATATGGAAAGAAAATAGCCGAGATTAGAAAAAGAGTAAAAAATGTCGGTGATACAATTTTTAGTGTGCATTGTCACGATGATTTGGGATTAGCAGTTGCAAATTCTTTAGCCGGAGTTGAAAACGGCGCAAGACAAGTTGAATGTACAATTAATGGAATCGGTGAACGGGCCGGAAATGCTTCTTTGGAAGAAATCGTAATGGCACTTTATGTAAGAAAAGATATTTGTGATTATTACACCGATATAAAAACTGAAGAAATATATAACACCAGCAGGATGGTTTCTTCATTTACAGGATTAGTTGTACAGCCTAACAAAGCGATAGTTGGAGATAATGCTTTTGCACATGAATCTGGTATTCATCAAGATGGTATGCTTAAAGACAAACAGACTTATGAAATTTTGAAACCGGAAATTGTTGGTGTTCCTAATACAAAAATTGTTTTGGGAAGACATTCAGGTCGTCATGGACTAAAATCCAGGTTGGAGTCGCTTGGCTATGCGCTTTCTAATGAAGAACTTGATATTGTTTACGAAAAGTTTGTTGCTCTTGCGGATAAGAAGAAAGAAATCTTTGATGATGATTTAAGAGTTTTAATGGGTGACGAAGCAATTCTGAAAGGTGCAGAATATTATGAACTTGATTATTTGCATGTAGATATGGGCACAAATTCGATTCCAACTGCTACGATAAGGATCAAAATAGCAGATGATTATGCTCAAGAATCTGCAACTGGTGACGGCGCTGTGGATGCTTGCTTTAATGCGGTTGAGAGAGCATTGGATGTAAAACTGAATATTGAATCATATAATGTCCGTTCAGTTACTTCGGGCAGACAAGCTATGGGCGAAGTTCTCGTGAGAGTAAAAGATGGAAACATGATTTTCACTGGCCGTGGCGTTTCTACTGACGTTATAGAGGCCAGCGCAATAGCATATATTCACTCATTAAACCAAAGAAAATCTTATTTAAAGATGAAGGAAAGCGAAACTTTTAACGATTTTTCTTTATCAGATATTTCACAGGCAGTATAAAGGATATTTATTATGGGAATGACAATAACAGAGAAAATATTAGCTAAGTCGGCAAAGAAGTCTAAAGTTGAGCCAGGAGAAACAATTTGGTTGAACGTAGATGTACTTATGACTCACGATGTGTGCGGACCACCAACAATTGGAATTTGGAAAAGAGAATTTGGAGATACAGCCAAAATATGGGATAAAGATAAGCTGGTCATTTTCCCTGACCATTATATTTTTACGAAGAATCCTCAGGCGAATAGAAACGTTGAAATCTTAAGACAGTTTGCTAAGGATTACAGTATCAAAAATTATTATGATGTCGGAACCGATAGATATAAAGGAGTGTGCCACGTGGCTTTGGCAGAAGAAGGTTATAATATTCCAGGCACCGTTCTATTCGGTACCGATTCTCACACTTGTACTTCTGGTGCTTTTGGAATGTTTTCAACAGGAGTTGGGAATACCGACGCTGCTTTTATTTTAGGAACCGGGAAAATATGGGAAAGAGTTCCCGAGTCTCTTAAGTTTACATTTAACGGAGAGATCCCCAATTACTTAACGGCTAAGGATTTAATTTTAAAAGTACTTGGCGATATAACAACTGATGGTGGAACTTACAGGGCTTTGGAATTTGCAGGAGATGGTGTTTTCTCACTGTCTGTCGATGAAAGAATGACCTTAACAAACATGGCAATAGAAGCAGGGGCAATGAATGGAATCATTGCTGCTGATGAAGTTATAGAAGATTACGTTCACAAAAGAACAAATAAGAAATACGAAATTTTTTATAGTGATTCCGATGCTAAGTACAAAAGTGAGTTTAATTATGATGTATCCAAACTTGACCCATCTGTAGCTAAACCGCATAGCCCGGATAACTATGATATTGTTAGAAATGTTCAAGGTACGAAGTTAACCAAATGTTATATAGGTTCTTGTACTGGCGGCAAGCTAAGTGATTTTATTTCTGCTGCCAAAATTATTTTTGGAAATAAAATCAAGGTACCGACATTTATTGTCCCGGCAAGTACGAATGTTGCCAACCAACTTGAAGTTGAAACAATTAGCGGCATTTCGCTGAAAGAAATTTTTGAAAAAGCCGGCTGTACGATAGCCCAATCATCATGTGCCGCATGCCTTGGTGGTCCTATGGATACTGTGGGTCGCGCGCAGGATAATGAAGTAATTATTTCAACAACTAACCGAAATTTCCCGGGAAGGATGGGAAGCAAAAAAGCAAGTGTTTATTTGGCTTCACCATTAACGGTTGCTGCTTCGGCAATTACTGGTGTTATAACTGACCCAAGAAATTATTTATGATGTATGGAGAAAAAGTTTATGAATAAAAAGATTGTCGGAAAAGCATTTGTTTTAGGTAATAATATTGATACAGACCAGATTATTCCTGCAGAACATTTGGTTTATAGTCTTACTGACCCTGAAGAGAAAAAGAAATACGGACAGTTTGCTTTGTCTGGGGTGCCGCCTGCACAAGCTGGTTTGCCAAAAGGACAAACACCCTTTATTGAAGGAGATAATTATCAATCCGAATATAATATAGTAATTGGTGGTTCTAATTTTGGTTGTGGTTCTTCAAGAGAACATGCTCCTTTCGCATTGCAAGTTGCGGGTGTACAAGCAATAATTGCAGAATCCTACGCAAGAATTTTTTACAGAAATAGTGTTGACGGTGGATTCCTTATTCCTTATGAATCTAAGGATAAGATTAATGATAAAATAAAAACCGGTGATGAACTGGAAATTGATTTGATTGAGAATAAAGTTACTAACAAATCCACCGGGGGTGAGTTTTCACTTAACCCTTTAGGTGATGTTTTACCAATTGTCGAAGCTGGAGATATTTTTGGGTATGCCCGGCAAAAAGGTATGATGAATTAGAGAATATTAATAATTTTTTTGGAACTTTAAAATGACAAAGACCATTGAAATTTTCGATACAACGCTACGGGATGGAACCCAGGGCGAGGGAATAAACCTATCGGTTCAAGATAAGGTTTTAATAGCCCAAAGATTGGATGAATTTGGGATTGATGTAATCGAAGGCGGCTGGCCTGGCAGTAATCCCCGGGATGAGGAATTCTTTGAGAAAGCAAAGAATATAAAATTCAAAAATGCGGAGATTTGTGCATTTGGCTCAACTGCTCGTTCCTTAAATGATATATCAAATGACCCAAATCTTAATGCTATACTAAAAGCTGACACACCCACTGTTTCTATTTTTGGCAAAACATGGCGATTGCATTCTCAGCGAGGATTGGGCTTGACAGATGAAGAAAATGAAGAACTGATATATGAAAGCGTAGCACTTCTTGTAAAGAAAGGTAAAAGAATAATTTATGATGCCGAGCATTTTTTTGATGGATATAAAGACAATAAAGATTTTGCCATCAGAATGTTAAAAGCTGCAGAAGCCGCGGGAGCTGACATAATTGTACTTTGTGATACCAACGGTGGAACTTTGCCTTTTGAGGTTACAAACATAGTGAATGAAATAAAAACACAGTTAAGTATTCCGCTTGGAATTCATACGCATAATGACGCTGAATTGGCAGTAGCTAATTCTTTAGCAGCTATCGAAGCCGGAGCAGTCCATGTACAGGGCACGATAAATGGTTTTGGTGAAAGATGCGGCAATGCAAATTTATGTAGTATTATTCCCAATTTGATTCTAAAACTAAAAAAAGAAACAAAAACCAAAATAAATCTTGAAAACTTAACTTCGCTGTCGAATTTTGTATTTGAAGTAATGAACTTAGCCCCTCATT
>JBJKPP010000079.1:0-2312 GCA_046706145.1 Ignavibacteriaceae bacterium
GATAAAACTAAACTGATTTTTAACTCCAAGCCAACATTTGAAGGTATGACCTTAGTTGATTTCTATTTTGGGAAAGAGCTTTATGAAATTCCGGTGAGAGTCACAAAGGACCAGATTATAACATTTACATTCAAGCCGGAACAAAGTTATTCTTCCGTATTTCTTTTTGGAAGTTTCAATAGCTGGAACCGTTCTGATCTAAAAATGAAATATCATAACGGAACTTATAAAATAACTATACCTCTTGAGCCGGGCAGATATCAATACAAATTCTTTGCTGACAGTTTAGAACTTTTGGATCCCACAAACCCGGAGAAAATTCCTAACGGCATGGGAGGTTATAATTCCGTGCTAACTGTAGAACCCAAACACAAAACCGAACCTTTCCTTTTTGTTAATAACGATAGTTTATCGGCTGAAAAATCTGATTTTTCTTTTGTGTATGAGAATACGGAGACCAATAACAAAGTTGAAGGAAACAATTTAATTGCTCTCCTCGATAATGACAAAATAGTTTCTAATCAAATTGAAGTAAAAGGAGATACAATAAATATTTCACTCCCTAAATCTGAGCTAAGCGGAAGAAAGACGTTGAGAGTTGCAGTTACTGAAAATGGACAAACCACAAATATTCAGGAAGTAATTTTGTTTGACGGAATTCCTGCAGGAGAAAATAACAAACATTTTACATGGCATGATGCCATCATTTACTCTACTTTGATAGACCGTTTTTACGACGGTAATAAATCTTTAGATAAGCCTATAGTACATGATTCATTATTTGAAAAAGCAAACTACATGGGTGGAGACTTTCAAGGCCTCATCGATAAGCTAAATCAAAATTACTTTGACTCGTTGGGAATTACCACTTTATGGATTTCACCAGTTTATCAAAACACAAAACATGCTTTTAGGGAATCTATTAAACCTCACCGCTGGTTTTCAGGTTACCATGGCTACTGGCCGGTGAAACCAAGATCTGTTGAAGACGAATTTGGGACTATGGCAAAATTAAAAGAATTAGTTAAAACTGCTCATGAACATAATATAAAAGTTCTGCTTGATATTGTAGCACATCACGTTCATGAAGAACACCCATATTTCAAATTACATCGAGATTGGTTTGGGCATTTAAAATTGCCGGATGGAAGATTAAATCTTCGAATGTGGGACGATCACAGACTAACAACCTGGTTTGATCCTTATTTGCCCACTTTCGACTTCATTCATTCTAAAGCCGCAGTAAACGCCGTCACAAACGATGCAATCTGGTGGCTTGAAACTACGGGTGCCGATGGGTTTCGCCAAGATGCTGTAAAACACATTCCAAACAATTTCTGGAGAGTTCTAAACCGGAAATTAAGAAAGGAAGTTGAAATTCCCCAGCACCGAGATGTATTTCAGATGGGAGAAACTTATGGTAGCTACGAACTTATTAAATCTTACGTTAATAATGGACAGCTTCCAGCACAATTCAATTTTAATTTATACGATGTGGCAATTCCTACTTTCTTAAACAAAGATGCATCTTTTGAAAGTGTGAATAAGGAAATAAAAAAAGGCCTCTATATTTTTGGATATGATAACTTGATGGGAAACATTATGGATAACCAAGACAAAGACCGCTACATGGCTTATGCCGATAGTGATCTTCAAATAAATGACCCCAATTCCATAGAAATAGGTTGGAATAATCCACCGGAAGTTAACCATGAAAGCAGCTACCATAAGGAAAGACTTTACTTATCTTATCTATTAACAATTCCCGGTGCACCCACAATTTATTATGGAGATGAAATTGGCATGACAGGTGCTGCTGATCCTGATAACAGACGAATGATGAGATTTGGAAGTCAGTTGTCACAGCTTGAAAGACAAAATCTTATAGATATAAGAAAAATTATTCATTTACGGGATGATCATCCCGCTCTTAGATACGGTGACTATTATTGTTTAATAGCAAACCAAACAATTTTTGCTTATGTACGCTCGGATATGAACGAAAGAGTACTGACTGTATTAAACAAAGATGTCAACCAGCAAAGTTTGTCTCTGCAAATTCCATCTGTCTATTCTGCAGAAAAATTAGTTGATTTATTTACCGGTGAGACAATTTTGGTAGGAAATAATATCGCACAAATTAAAATAGACGGAATTTCTTCAAGATTCTTTTCGGTTTTGAGATAAAAATTGCTAACTAATAAATCAAAAAGAATATTTTTAGAAAACCGTTTTGCCCAAATAATTTTGGAAAACATAAATTTATTTGGAATAATTGAATTTCTATAAACATTTGTAGGTGCCTTAATGTT
>JBJKPP010000080.1:0-2276 GCA_046706145.1 Ignavibacteriaceae bacterium
GACATATTGCAGTGCCGATTTATCGGCAACTGTTTATAACAGATTGATTCTTTTAGTATTTAATGTTAAGAACACTTATGCTCAGTTGACTTTTTACATAACGGTGTTGAGGCGCTTGTTATATTGCATCTTGATATTCTGTATTAAATTCATTGACTAAATTGAATATTTTTGTTCTGGCTACTTCAGAATTGTATCTGCCAACATTCTTATAAACTTCTTTTTGTGCATCTTCATCAGAACATAAATTCGATAAAATTCCAGTAACTTTATCGTGAAATAAAACTTTGTCTTTATACTTTTCTAATAATATTTGTTCTTCTTCGTCAGATTCGTGGCCATCCAATACATAAACAAAATAAAAATCATTATAATTTTTATGAAACTCTTCAAAAGAAATATTATTTAATGCAAATTCTTTTGAATAGACAAAATGTTCATTTAGTTTTCGTATTAAGTCTTTTTCAGATTCAAACATTACCATAATTTATACCCAGTAAATTTTAGCAATATAACTAATACTTAACCGGATTAACTTACCCCTACTTTTTTACTAATCCTGATTCTAACAATCTTAATATTATCAAATAATGCATTTTAATCAACAAAAAACTTTATTTTTCTATCAATTACTTACTTATTCTAATTTACCTGAATAATATTAGGATTTCCGTTATCTTAATATTATATTCTGCACACTGTGAAAGTTAAGAATAAACCAAAACTTCTTACCCTAATTAAAACGCGCCTTCGTTCTCTGCATTACAGCCCCAGAACAGAGGAATCTTATATAAACTGGATAAAAAGATTTATACACTTTCATAACAAAATTCATCCGGTAAAACTTGGGCCCGATGATATAAGGAAATACCTCAACTATCTTGCCGTTGACAGGCATGTCTCCGCATCTACACAAAATCAAGCCCTGCAGGCCATTTTATTCTTGTATAAGCAGATTCTGCATAAAGACGTCGGCTGGATTGACGATATCGAACGTCCGGCAAAACCCAAACATATTCCTGTAGTTTTTACAAAGTCCGAAGCTCATTTGGTTATTCAAAACATGGAGGGGCTTCCCAAATTAATCGCAAGTTTGTTATATGGTTCAGGCCTCCGGCTTTCCGAAGCTCTTCGCTTGCGCGTAAAAGACATCGATTTTGAATTTAAAAACGTAGTTGTGCATGATGGAAAAGGGGAGAAGGATCGCAATACCTTACTCCCGGAATCTCTTATCCCGCATCTAAAAGAGCAAATTGAAAAAAGGAGAAATCTCCATAACAATGATTTGAAAAATGGTCATGGCAAAACAATTTTGCCTTATGCTTTGTCGGAAAAATATCCTTCAGCCCCAAAAGAATTTGGCTGGCAGTATTTATTTCCGGCCGAAAGAATTTCAACAGATAATAAAGGACGAAAAATAAGGCACCATTATCATGAATCAACGGTAACAAAAGCAATTAAGAAATCAATTAAAGCATCCGTTATTAATAAACCATCCGCTAGTGCTCATACATTCCGTCACAGCTTTGCAACTCACCTTCTTCAAAGTGGATACGACATCAGAACAGTACAAGAACTTCTCGGTCATAAAGACGTTCGTGTAACAATGATTTATACTCACATAATTAAAAATTTAGGCATGGGAGTTAAAAGTCCGCTCGATTTCTAAAAGAACTTATTACCTAAAAAATTCAAAACACTTTCTTGCCAATCAGATCACCTGTAAAATATAATAATCCCCTCCGCTGGAGGGGCGCAGGGGTGGGTCGGTTTTGTATAGTTTCACTTAAATTAAATTAATATAGCTAAAACGTAACATACATTTATCCCTTTATAAAACTTGTCAGAGTCTGGTTAGATTCCTCGCATCGCATAAACGCTTAATTAGAACGCAGAGTTTACTAAGATTCATAAGTCATTCTGATTGCTTATTCATTACTCTAAGCCTTCTTATCTTCAATATCTATTTGGCCCTGTGCCATTTTAGCGGAAAAATTTTTTGACTGATAAAGTAAGTCAGTGAAGATCCAGGCCGATCCGGCTATTGCCAAATTCTCAGCATTTTCTACCCAGTTACTCATTTCATGAGGAGCGCTAATACAAGCCGGCACCCATATTAACACGCCGAAGACGATGAGCATAGCTGTAAGAAGCCTGGAGGCTAAAAGCGCTGAGCGTCTGGAAAGAATTGCAATAGCTGACATAGCGAAAGCAATTGAAGTAAAAACCGCCCAGAACATTTGACCGGGGAATATCCATTTTGGGACTAAACTTGC
>JBJKPP010000081.1:0-6155 GCA_046706145.1 Ignavibacteriaceae bacterium
CCTTTACAACTTCTTCTAAAACTACCGACACTTGTTATGCAATATGGACACCCAATTTACCTAAGGCCGGTTATTATGAAATCTCTGCTTATGTACCGTATAGTCAAGCTGAAGATGCAGAATATAGGATTCATAATATGAATGGGGTTGACACAGTAAGTATAAACCAAAAACAATATACTAATACTTGGGTTTCGCTTGGTAAATTTAATTTTGATGAAGGCGCTAGCGGCTATGTAAGACTAGGCGACGCAAGCTCAATAAAAGGAGAAGCAATTATATTTGATGCAATGAAATGGAATTACGTAAGTTCAATAACAGATATTGCGATTTCAAAAAATGATATTTCCCCAACTAATTTTAAACTAAATCAAAATTTTCCTAATCCATTTAATCCAACAACTGTTATAAAATATTCAATTCCGAATTCTGAGTTTGTAACGATAAAAGTTTTTGATATTGTAGGTAGGGAAGTTGCTCTTTTGGCGAATGAGCAAAAACCACAGGGTAATTATTCAGTTAATTTCAATGCAAGTAACCTGGCAGCCGGGGTATATTTTTATCAATTGAAGGCGGGAAATTTTACTCAAACAAAAAAGATGATTTTGTTGAAATAACCAGTCTGTTTTTAATATTCTACAATTATCAGGTGACTTTTGTTTCAACATTTCTTAAATATCTTTTACAAAAAATAGTTTTTCTGGTATCATTCAAATAGTATAGTTTAGTCCTTACTAAACAAACGTGGGAGGGGAAATGAATACGAGATTGTATTCTGTAATAAGTCTCGCGTTCATTATAGTTGTCTTAACAGGAAGTCAAGTTTGTAAAGCTCAATGGATGCCGCAAAATAGCGGTACCAATGAACAGTTGAACGATGTTGTTATGCTTGATTCATCAACAGCAATTGCTGTGGGGATTGGTGGTTCTATTTACAGAACTACAGATTCAGGAGCTAAATGGGAATTTGTTGGTGTACCGTGGAGCTATCCTATGGACTGGAAAAGTATATGTTTTTCTGATAGTAAAAACGGAATTCTGGTAGGAGGAAATAACATTATCACAACAAATGACGGCGGCCAAATATGGAAGATGCGGTATCATTCTACGGATAAGAATTTTCTCAGTGCTTTTTGTATTGGGCCGTCAAAGTTTTATGTTGGTGATGATTCGGGTTACGTGTATAATTCAGTTGATAGCGGAAAGACATGGACTTCTGAGAAAATTAGTTCTTATCCGATAGTTGATATTTTCCCCTGGCGAGGCACCTTCGCTGTTGGTCTTCCGGTATATGCACTAACAACTCATTCATTATTTGAAAGATTTGAATTCCCTCCTACATCATGGTCTTTGGTGGATACATTACAGAATCTTTCATGGCTTGGGAGTCAAGCCAATGCAGGAGAATTTTGTAATGGCGGGGGAACTGGGTTTATTGCTGGTGTGCAGGGTGATTTGCGTTCTGCGCCGCTTGTACTGCGAAAGATGTTCTCTGATTCTTTATGGCGTTATAACGGTCTTCCTTTTGGAAACGGTCCATTATATGGAGTTTCAGCACCTTCTGACGAAGTTATCTATGTTTGTGGTGATGATGGTTTGATCGGCAGGTCAACGGATGGAGGTGACACTTGGAATCAGGCCATCTTTCTTTTTAATTCTACTGTTCCCACTCTGCGCTCTATATATTTTTATAATGATGAAATGGGTTTTGCAGTGGGCGATAATGGTACAATTTTGTTTACGAAAAACGGTGGAATAATTACTGGCATTAGTGGTGAAAATACAAATATTCCCGAAGAATTTTGTTTAAGTCAAAACTATCCGAATCCATTTAATCCAACGACGACGATAAGATATTCGATCCCCACTTTATTGGAAGCAAATTCCTTGCCTACCGGACAGGCAGGCGGCAGACAGTTTGCGTCCACTACAAAAGTAGAATTAAAAATTTACGACCTACTCGGAAAAGTGGTAGCAACTCTTGTCGATAAACAACAAAACTCTGGAACTTACGAAGTAGAATTCAATGCGAGTAAACTTTCCAGCGGAATTTATTTTTACAGTTTGCATGCAGGTAATTTTACAAAAACACTGAAGCTGGTTTTACTTAAGTAATCTTTTTATTATTGTAATAATATATGGGGAAAATAAATGGGACAGCCAATCTTAACTGATGAAAAACAATTTCCCACTAAAGAAGTGATTTATTCAAACATTGGGAAATCTAAAGTATTGTGGGACACTTTCTTTGAGTATATTCATACAAATTATCCCGACCTATCAGAAGAATGGAGATATTATAAAGACGGTAAAAGCTGGCTCTTAAAAGTTACAAAGAAGTTAAAAACTATATTCTGGCTTTCAATAGTTAAAAACTCATTCAGAACGACTTTCTATTTTACCGACAAAGCCCAGGGAGCTATAAAAAATAGTAGTATTTCTGATGAATTAAAAGAAAGTTTTGTTTCAGGGAAAAGATATAATAAGATTCAAGGGATTACTATAATTTTTAAAAGAAAAAAAGATATTGAATATGCAAAGTTGTTATTAGCAATAAAACTTAGTATAAAATAAGGCATTATAATAATTGGATGAAATCATTTCATATTGCGGTTTAGTTTGTGGACGCTGCCCGATATACTTAGCAACTATCGAAACAGATAAATCCCAAAAAGAAAAGATGATATATGAAATCATTAATTTCTGCAAAACCCATTATGGGATTGAGTATAAATTCGAAGATATTAATGATTGCGATGGATGCAAAACTAGGACTGGACGTTTGTTTTTGGCATGTAGTAAATGTGAAATAAGAAAATGTGCCGTCGAAAGAAAAGTTGAAAATTGTGCATGTTGTAAAGATTATTTGTGCGAGTACCTAAAGGAATTTTTTTATATAGAGCCCAATGCTAAGATGCGTCTGGAACTAATTAGGCGTAATAGTTAATAAAATTCTCTTAGTATTTTACATGCGGGAGTGTATATTTTAATTGATTATAAATTTGGCTTTGCCTTCCTTAATTCTATTTGTGAAGTTAGAAAATAAAATACATTGAAAATGTTATGGCTGAAAATAACCTCCAGTATATTTGACAACCAATATTTTCTTATCCTTTTTCTAATAATTTTATCTATATTGATATGGCTAATAGAGGAGGATGAATCATGAAGTTTCTGCATTACAGTTTTTTAATTTTTCCCTGGATTTCTTTTGTATTATTTGCTCAAGTCGTTTCAAAACAGCCCGCCACAAGTCCTTTGCCTGATAACAGATTCAAAGCCGATATTCTTGTAGTAGTAGCACATCCCGATGATGAATCGATTATAGCAGGTTATTTAGCTAAGGCTTCACTTGATGAGCATAAACGTATCGCAGTAGTGTTCACTACTCGAGGGGACGCAGGGCAAAACCTTGTTGGCTATGAGCAGGCCAACTCATTAGCTGAAATTCGCGAAATGGAAGCGCGAGAAGCTTTGGCTTCAATAGGGATTCATAATGTGTGGTTTCTTCGTGCTCCGGATACTCCATGGCAAGACGTTCCCGATGTCTTGCGGTCTCTCGAGAGATGGAACCATGGAAATGTTCTTGGAGAAATTGTGCGTTTTGTGAGGTTAACACGTCCTGATGTAATAATCACAATGCTGCCGGATGTTGTAGTAGGCGAAAACCATGAAGACCACCAGGCATCAGGAGTAATAACAACAGAGGCATTTGATTTGGCTGGAGACCTTACATGGTTTCCCGAACAAGTTGGGGCTCCTGAGGATCATTTATGGTTTTCCAATCTTATGGAAGGTTTGCATACATGGCAGCCTGAAAAGCTTTATTATTTTACTGATGCCACTCACTTTGACTTTCTTAAAGGCAAAGGTCCGGAATACTCAATGACTGAAATTTCACCATCACAGCATGTCTCATACGCACGACTGGCCGCAAAAGAAATTTCTTACCACAAAACACAATATGATGACGATCCAGCCAAGGCTCTTGCAACAGGTGATTTAAGTTATTATGAACAGCCACTTACTTTCATTTTAGCAAAATCATTAGTTGGAGGTTCCGTTACTGGAGATATTTGCCAGGGAGTTGTTCCAGGCCCAATTCCTTTTGTACACGTGCGTGGTTATGAGACGCCTAAAAACTTACCTGATTATTCAATTGAGCTAGGCGGAGGGTGGGCATTTTACAAATGCTTTTGGCCGGCCCATAACCTTGATTCCATGCCGAAATTGCTTTCGCCTGAACTTGGGGTAATTAGAGGTCAAGATTTTTCAATTCCGCTGATTCTTCATAATAATACCAATAAAGAAGAAACTTTTGAACTCCAAACAACATTACCTGCAGGTTGGTCTTTAGATAGTAATTCTGTTCAGTATGCTCATCATTCTTTGCCGGAGAAGCTTTTCTCAGTTCGAGCGCATGACGATTTTCCGATAAGAATAAGACTTGTTGCGCCGCTCGTCGATAAAGAACTATGGCAGGGAATTTCTTGGATTGCTAAAGTTGAAGGGAAAACTACAAACAAAGTTAACCTGAAGATTCATATTGCCATGCAATAATTAGTTGTGCTTTTAGGATTATTTTTCACATATATAATTTAGACTTTCTGACTACTATTTTCTATCGCTGAAACCTATTTCTTGTATTAATTATCAGAAAATTATACGTTTGAAATATATGTGAATAAAATAACTGGGGAAACAGAAGTTACAGGAGACTTTGTTATCTAAATAACTTACCGAAGATCTTATTTTTATTAGAATTAAATAAAATCAAAAGGGTTTACAATGAAAAAGATATTTATTTTAACTTTGGCACTCACACTAGCATCTTGTTCTACATTTGTCAGAGTTCAAAAACCTGACCCTTCAAATAGTACATGGAAACTCGTTTACTATAATTCGGACGAAGGAGAAGTTTTAGATGGAAATCTAAATAATTTGATTAATGCTGTAGAGAATGGTAAACAAGTAAGGATAGTAATGGAAAAAGATAAAATTACATCAGCAGCTGAAGCTCAATATTTGTGGGTTAAAGATGATGTAGTATATGCTCAAAACAACGAACAAGTTAGTGTGAGAGTTGTGGAAGGGAAGCTGGTTTTTCAGAAGGATTCTTATTATTGGATGTTTATTGTAAACACTGATGGAGAACGTGACATGATCCGTTGGTCCGTAGGTGCACATGATATGAGAGGGGAAAATGAGGATAGGGTTTATATAAAATGGTTTGTAAAAAACTAATGTTATTAGATTTAATAAATTAGGTCAAAATCTCCCTTACCAACCAGCAGTATTTATTTCTTTAGGCTGACAGCAGGGATTATACAAAAAAATGAAATTGACCGTGTTGAAATGGTTTCTTTTCTAAAAAATATATCATAATATTGATCTGATTAGTTTATATTTGATAAAATTTTCATTTTAGTATAGTTGATCCTTCCTCACTTCCTTATTCCTAAATTTTTATTATTTTCTTTACTCTAAAACAAAACATTCCTATTGTTGTAAAAAGTGTCACAAAAAATTGAGTGAGGAGGCTATGAAAAAGACCAAACTTTTCGGAAGCATCATTTCTTTATTTTCACTGTTGATATTTCTTTCCTTTGTAACAACAGCCCAAGCGCAGCAGGAGAAGAAACCGCGTCTAAGTCTTAAGGCAGGCGTGTTTCAGAGAATCGGTATAAATACAGACATACATATTTCTTACAGCAGACCTGGGGTAAAGGGCAGAAAAATTTGGGGAGGTTTAGTTCCTTACGGCCTGGCTCCGGGAAATAAAGAATCAGACAACAAACCATTTCCGTGGCGCGGTGGTGCAAATGAATGCACTACTATAGATTTTAGTAAGGATGTCACTGTCGACGGACATAAGCTGCCTGCTGGAAAGTACAGCATGCAATTTATCCCCGAGCCAAAAGAATGGACAGTAGTTTTTAACAAGGATACAACTCTCTGGGGCAGTTTTAAGTATAATAAAAAAGATGATGCACTTAGAATTAAAGTTACCCCTGAAGAGGCTCCTTTCAATGAATGGCTCTCATACGGTTTCGATAAATTAGCAGGAACTTCTTGCACAGCCTATTTGTGGTGGGAAAAACTAAAAGTTCCGTTTAAAATATCAACTGCTGACTGAGTTATAGTTAGTTTCTTTT
>JBJKPP010000082.1:0-1386 GCA_046706145.1 Ignavibacteriaceae bacterium
ACATATACTGATGAAATTGATACCTTCCGTAGTTTGGATTTTGGTGCACTTGGTTTTGTTCAAAATGATAGAGTAATATTAAACAGACTCCCAAGAAAGTTGGAAACTTTAAACACACAAAAAATTAACTCTAACGTCGATATGCTGACAGTTTATGCAGGAATGGATGAAAAATTTTTTAAATACGCAGCAGACAGCAAAGTAGATGGAATAGTTGTTGGAGCTTTGGGCGTAGGCAATGTTCCACCGCCTGCTTTTGAAGGAATTAGATACGCAATAGAAAAAGGCATACCTGTTGTGCTTGCTTCAAGGTGTCCTGCCGGAGAAACACAAGACATTTACAGTTATCAAGGCGCAGGAAAATGGCTTAAAAAAATTGGAGTGATATTTTCAGAATACTTGAATGGTCAAAAAGCGAGAATAAAATTAATGCTTGCGCTGGGAATGACAAAAGATAAAAAAGAATTGAAAAAATTATTTGAAAATTAATTGATCAACTATGTTCCTTATGTGTCTATGTGGTTAAAAAAACAAAAAACCACATAGGCATATAGAACTCATAGAAATTAACTATTTACACTTCTATTGATTCTATTTCTATCTTTTTAACTTCACCAATTTCCCTGCCCAAAAATAATTCTGCAACTTCTTTGAATTTTATTGGAATATCGCTGACATAAAGTTCAAGATTTCCATTAGAATTGGAATTTGTATGAAGATTAAATCTATCAAGTTCTACCTTAACGACTTCTGCTGCAGCAATTCCGGAATCAATTAATTTTACCTTATTCCCAACAACTTTTTGAATTACTTTTGAAAGGATGGGATAATGTGTGCAGCCCAAAACCAAAGTATCAATATCTGCTTGATTTAATTCTTTAAGATACTCTTCAGCAATTTCGAATGTGGCCTTGTTTTCTATCCATCCTTCTTCTGCCAAAGGGACAAATAGTGGACAAGCTTTTTCATGTACTTCAAGTTTATTTTTAATTCTTTTTAGCTCTTTAGAATATGCCTGATTGTTAATTGTTGCGCGCGTACCAATAATTCCAACTTTATTATTCTTTGTGTTTTTCACTGCAAAAGAAGCTCCGGGCTCAATCATACCGATAATTGGGACATCAAAATTTTTCTTCAAATCCTTAAGTGCAACAGAAGAAACAGTATTACATGCCACGACTATGGTTTTAACATTTTTGTTCATCAGGAATTTTGAATCCTGCATTGCATATTCTTTAACCGTATCATTAGACTTGGAACCGTAAGGAACTCTGGCAGTATCACCAAAATAAATTATATTTTCGTTTGGCAAAGCTGACATTATTCTTTTTACAACGGTCAGTCCGCCAATCCCGGAATCAAAAACGCCAATAGGTTTTTCTTTTT
>JBJKPP010000083.1:0-37033 GCA_046706145.1 Ignavibacteriaceae bacterium
TTTTAGCGTGTAACAATTTAATATTTCAATCTTTTTTAGAACCATCAAAATATTATCAGCATTCTGTAAGTTATTTGTTAGTCAAACTAACAGACAGATATAAGAATGGTACTTACAAGGAGATCCATAAACTTAAAACAAAAAAGCTCACTCAAATAATGAGTGAGCCTTAAAAAGTCAGTTAAAGAAATCGTTTTAGTTTTCCTTCTTCTTTTTCTCTTTTTTCTTTGCTTCTTTGTCCTTTTTAACTTCCTCTTTTTCTTCTTTTTTCTCATCTTTGGTTTCTTCAACAACTTCCGCTTCTTCTATTTCTTCGGTTTCAGTCTCAGCTTCAGCTTTTGTTTCTTCTTCTTTTTCTTTTTGTTTTTCCTTCTTCGTAGTTTTCTTTTCCCGTTTCTCTTCAGCTTTCTTGTTAGCAATGTCGTTGTAATCAACAAGTTCTATAATAGCCATCGCAGCGGCATCGCCCATCCGGTTGCCAAGCTTTACTACTCTCGTATATCCGCCGGGGCGGTCGCCAATTTTAGGAACAATCTCGTCAAATAATTCCTTTACAACTGCCTTATCCTTTATCTGGTCCATCACTTGCTTTTTGGCATGTAAATCATTCTTCTTGGCTTTTGTAAGCAACGGCTCCACAAAGCTTCTCGTTTCTTTTGCCTTGGCTACAGTGGTTTTAATTCTTTTATGCTTTAGCAAAGAAGTAGAAAGAGACCTTAACAGTGCAAGTCTGTGGCTTTCCGTTCTCTTAAGTTTTCTGCCTTTTACGCGATGTCTCATTTTAATTTCCTATAAACTTTAATTTGTTTCCATTTCTTCTTCTTTTAAGTACTTGTCCACATCCATCCCGAATTCCAGTCCTAAATTCTCAACAATCTCCATCAATTCTGCAAGCGACTTTCTTCCAAAATTCCTGAACTTCAGCATCTCGGACTCGTCTTTTCTAACAAGATCAGAAATGGTTTTAATATTTGCTGCCTTCAAACAGTTATGAGAACGAACACTTAATTCCAGGTCGTCAACATTTGTCAAAAGGATTTTTCTAATTCTCTCTTTTTCGCTGTCCTTTTGTGTAACTGCTTGTTCTTCTTCCTGTTCGATATCGAAATTAATAAACAATTGAATATGTTCCTTCAAAATTTTAGCAGCCTGTGTTACGGCATCCTCCGGTGTAATAGAACCATCGGTGGTTACTTCCAGAGTCAGTTTTTCGTAATCATTCTTGTCGCCTATTCTCACATTTTCAATATCATACTTAACATTTGCAATAGGCGTGAAAATAGAATCAATAGGAATTACGCCAATTGTTTGTTCATCGGTTACATTTTCTGCCGATGGAACATAACCTTTGCCTCTTCCAATTCTAAGTTCCAGGTCAAATTTTGTACCTTTATTAAGTGTTGCAATGTGAAGATCGGGATTTAAAATCTCAACCTCGGAACTGTGCTTTTGAATGTCGCTGGCTTTGAATTCACCTTCACCGCTGAAAGATAAATCAATTTTAGTAGGCTTTTTGTTTATAAGTTTCAGCCTAACTTGTTTCAGATTCAATATTATTTCAGAAACGTCTTCGGTAACACCTTCAATGTTGGTAAATTCATGAAGAACGCCGCTGAATTTTACAGAGGTGATCGCTGAACCAGTCAACGAAGAGAGCAAAACACGCCTCATAGAATTACCCAGGGTAACCGCATAACCTCGTTCTAAAGGTTGTAACTCAAATTTTCCAAACGTGTTTGTATATGTAGATTCATCTAAAACTAATGATTCAGGCATCTTTAAATATGAAACGCTCATTTATTCATCCTCTTAAAATTTAAATTAAAAAATTTATCGTTATTTTGAGTAGAGTTCCACTACTAACTGCTCATTAGCGTTGAGCGGTACTTCACTTCTTTCAGGAACCTGAAGAAAAGTTCCGGAAAGAGAGGCTTTATCTACTGTAAGCCAGGAATAAGTATTGTCCCTTACCTTTTTAAGAGAATTGTGTATAAGATCCAGCTTTTTACTTTTATCTTTAATCTTAACGATATCCCCGGCTCTTAAAATATACGAAGGAATATCAACAAGTTTGTCGTTCACGAGAATATGCCTATGTTTAATTACTTGCCGGGCCTGTTTTCTGGAAGATGCGAAACCTATTCTGTAAACCACGTTGTCAAGCCTGCTTTCCAGCATCTTAACAAGGTTGTCGCCCGTTATTCCTTTGGACTTGTTCGCTTTCTCAAAATAATTTCTAAATTGTGTTTCAAGAAGGCCGTACAGCCTTTTGATTTTTTGTTTTTCTCTTAATTGAACTCCGTATTCAGATATTTTTATCCTTCTGGAAAGTCCATGCTGTCCCGGAGGATAATTTCTAATTTCCACAGGGCATTTTTCCGTATAGCACTTTTGACCCTTCAGAAATAATTTCTGTCTTTCTCTTCTGCATAATTTACAAACTGAACCTGTAAGTCTTGCCATTAATTTTTTTTCTCCTAGTAATTAAACTCTTCTTCTCTTTGGAGGCCTGCAGCCGTTATGTGGAATCGGGGTCATATCTTTAATCGAGGTAATCTGAAGACCCGCTGTGTTTAAAGATCTAATAGCAGCTTCCCGGCCCGCACCCGGACCTTTTACCAGCACGTCAACTCTTCTCACTCCTAAATCATGAGCCTCTTTTGCAGCAGCTTCCGCAGAAACTTGAGCTGCATACGGTGTGTTTTTCCGCGAACCTTTGAAACCGTTTTTCCCTGCTGAAGACCAGGCTATTGTATTTCCATAGATATCGGTAATAGTAACGATAACATTATTAAATGTTGCCTTAATGTGCACAATACCACTGGCATCTACATGCTGTTTTTTCTTGGATTTCTTTACGATCTTTCCCAAAACTTCAAACCTCCATTATTAATTATTTCTTAGCCGGAGTTTTCTTCTTGCCCGCAACTGTCTTTCTCTTGCCTTTTCTTGTCCTGGAATTAGTCCTGGTTCTTTGACCTCTCACGGGAAGGCCTCTTCTATGTCTTAAACCTCTGTAAGTTCCAATGTCCATCAATCTCTTAATGTTTTGCTGTATCTCAGACCTCAGGGCACCTTCAACTCTATATTCTGCGGTTATGACAGCTCTAATCTGTGCTACTTCATCTTCCGTTAAGTCATGGACTTTCTTGTCAGGATTAATTTTTGCTTTTTCAAGAATATCCGCCGCAGACTTGTTTCCTATACCGAATATATATTGAAGCCCATAAAGAATTTTTTTATTCTTAGGTAAATCTACTCCTGAAATTCTAGCCAAAATAATACTCCTTTCGCAATGCGATCATTCTTGCCTGTCGGCAGACAGGTTCTAATAAAATTTAACCTTGACGTTGTTTATGTTTTTTGTTTTTGCAAATAACTCTAACAACACCTTTTCTTTTTATAATCTTACAGTTATCGCAAATCTTCTTTACAGATGCTCTCACTTTCATATGAAAACCTCATTCATTTATATCTATAAGTAATTCTGCCTTTGGTTAAATCATATGGAGAAAGTTCAATTGTTACCTTGTCTCCAACTAAAATTTTTATAAAATGCATTCGCATTTTACCGGAGATATGAGCCAATACCTCATGCCCGTTATCAAGTTTTACTTTAAAATGAGCATTAGGCAAAGTTTCAGTAATAACTCCATCTATTTTTATAGGACCTTGTTTAGCCATCAGCAAACTGTTAATATTTCCGGTTTACCATCAGAAATTAAAACGGTATGTTCAAAATGCGCAGAGGGCAAACTGTCAATAGTTCTAACAGTCCAGCCATCTATGCTTGTCCTGACATCATATTCTCCCATATTTACCATCGGTTCAATTGCCAAAGTCATACCATTTCTCAACCTGGTTCCGGTTCCTTTTTTACCAAAATTAGGAACTGAAGGTTCTTCGTGCAGAAATTTTCCAACCCCGTGCCCGCATAAATCTCTTACAACCGAAAAACCATTAGATTCCACATAATATTGAATAGCCGCAGATATATCGTGCACTCTGTTATTTTCCTTAGCTTCTTCGATACCGATGTAAAGAGACTTCTCGGTAACTTCCAGAAGTTTGCTCTTTTCTTCGGGTATTTTTCCTACAGCAACAGAGACTGCAGCATCACTGTAATAACCATTTTTAAGAACGCCAACATCCAGCGATATTATTTCGCCTTCTTTTAAAACTCTGTTACCAGGTATTCCGTGCACAACTTCATCATCTACCGAAGCACAGATTGAACCGGGAAAATTAAAGCAGCCCGCCTGCGAGTAACCTTTAAATGGTGCGGTTGCACCGTTGCTCAAAATATAATCTTCAGCAATCGTATCTAATTCTTTAGTAGTTATTCCAGGTTTTACTTTACTTCTTAATAATTGAAGTGTTTCTGCTAATATTTTACTACTTTCTCTTATGTAATCGACTTCTTTTTTTGTCTTAATATAAATCACAAATTAACCTCGGCGGCCTCTTATTCTGCCGGTCTTCATAAATCCATCATAATGCCTCATCACAAGATGAGACTCGACCTGGTTCAGGGTATCAAGAGCAACTTCTACTATAATTAATAAACTCGTTCCTCCAAAAAACTGTGCAAACTGCCCGGATACTCCCCATATGTCTACAAATGCCGGGAGTATCGCAACTATTGCCAGGAAAAAAGAACCGGGCAATGTGATTTTGGTTAAAATATTGTCTATAAACTCCGACGTTTGTTTACCCGGTCTTATACCCGGAATAAACCCGCCTTGTTTCTTCATCGTATCGGCAACTTCCTTTGGATTAAAGGCAATAGCCGTATAAAAATACGTGAAGAAGACTATCATAATAGCATATATTATAGAATAAACCGGCGACGTATATCTAAAATAGCCTGAAAGACTCTGCATGAAATCATTGTTCGGGAAAAAAGTCAAAACAGTATTCGGAATAAACATTATTGACTGAGCAAAGATTATCGGCATAACTCCCGCCGTATTTACTCTTAATGGGATATAGGAAGTAACGCCTCCGTAAACTTTTCTACCGACCACTCTCTTAGCATACTGAACAGGTATTCTTCTTGTTCCTTGTGTTACCAAAACTACACCGGCAACAACCAAAACCATAAAAGTCAATATCACAATTTCTACAATTATGCTTCTTGTACCTGATGAGATTAATCTATATTCATCTAATAGCGCAAAAGGAAACCGGTCTATAATACCAATAAAGATTATAAGCGAAATTCCGTTCCCAACTCCTTTGTCTGTAATCTGTTCACCGAGCCACATCATAAATGCCGTTCCGGCAGTTAGAATAATTATTGTCGATAATGTCCACCCAAAACCTTGAACAGCTGCAGGAACAATCGATGTACCTTGTACATTGGTATTTATAAGTTTAATTGTTACTCCCCACGCCTGCAGTGCTGAAATTAAAATAGTACCGTAACGCGTGAGCTGAGTAATCTTTTTTCTTCCTTCTTCACCTTCCTGCTGCAGTTTCTGAAAATAAGGTACAACAGCACCTAATAACTGGAGAATAATAGAAGCCGAAATGTACGGCATTATTCCCAACGCAAAGATAGCTGCATTCCTAAAAGCGCCGCCTACAAATAGGTCATAGAGTCCGAATAAATTATTTGGACCCGCATTCTTCATGCTTTCGGCAACTAAAGAAGCATCTACTCCGGGGAGAGTAATATGTGCTCCTATTCTAACAATAGTTAGAAGTGCCAAAGTATAAAGAATTCTCTGGCGCAGCTCATAAATCTTAAAAATATTTCTGAAGGTTCCAGTAAACTTCGACATTCAATTCTTTATACTTTGTTAATGGAGCCGCCCGCAGCTTCGATTTTATCTTTTGCAGACTTGCTGAAGGCATTCGCTTCAACATTAATCTTCACTTTTATCTCTCCGCCACCCAAAATTTTAATCTTATCATCAATTTTCGAAATCAAGCCATGCTTCTTCAAAATTTCTGAATTTATTACTTTACCTTTTTCTTGTTCTGCGATTTTATTTAACGATTCTAAATTCACAGCCTTATATGTTACTTTAAACTTGTGAGTGAATCCGAACTTCGGTACTCTTCTTTGCAAAGGCATTTGACCACCTTCAAACCACGCTTTTTTCTTTGCACCAGACCTTGACATTTGGCCGTTCATTCCTCTTGTGGCAGTACCTCCGTGGCCGGAACCTTCACCACGTCCTACTCTTTTTCTTTTTTTCCTTGAGCCTTCGGCATATTTTAAATTACTTAGAATATCCATTTTTCTTTATCCTTCAGTCTTTTTGACCGGACCCTTTTTAGATTTTCGCGCAACCGGTTTTTTCTTTGGAGATGACTTAGCCTCTTTCAATTCTTCAAACACAACAAGGTGAGATACTTTGTTTATCATTCCTCTAATTTGAGGAGTATCATTATGAACAACTTCCCAGTTCGGTCTTCCCAAACCCAAAGCTTTCACCGTTAATTTTTGCCGCTCCGGTCTGTCAATAATACTTCTTACTTGTTTAATTTTTAATTGTCCCATAATTACTCAATTAGGAATTAAATAAATCGGAAAGTGCTAAATCTCTTTTGCCAGCCATACTTTTGGCATCTACTATACTTAGCAGTCCGTTTAAGGTTGCCTTAACTTGATTATGAGGGTTGCTTGAACCCAACGATTTAGTCAAAATGTCCTGCACACCGGCAGCTTCCAGAACCGCTCTTACGCCGCCGCCTGCAATTAGACCTGTACCTGGTGAAGCCGGTTTCAACATAACCTTTCCCGCCCCGTATTTTCCAATTATCGCATGGGGAATAGTTCCTTTAATAACCGTAACCTGAAAGAGATTTTTCTTAGCATCGTCTATTCCTTTAGAAATAGCATCCGTAACTTCATTAGCTTTACCTAATCCTACGCCAACGGTCCCGTTTCCATTGCCAACAACCACAATTGCATTGAAGCTAAAACGTCTTCCACCTTTAACAACCTTGGCAACACGATTTATATGTACAACTTTTTCTTTTAGGTTTTCAACTTCAGTTTGTTGAATTTTTTTCAATTACTTCTCCAGATTAATTCTTTTTATTTTACAATCCTTTGGCTGCCGGGAGAGGATTCGAACCTCTACAGACGCCTCCAAAGGGCGTAGTCCTGCCATTAGACGACCCGGCAAGTCGTTACTAAAATTTCAATCCTCCTTCACGGGCTCCTTCTGCGACAGCCTGTATGCGCCCATGATATCTGTAGCCATTCCTGTCAAAAACAACTGATGAAATTTTCTTTTCCAGGGTCTTTTGAGCCAGGAACTTTCCAACTATTTTGCTTCTAGCTATTTTACCCTTTGTATTCTTTACTTCTTCTTTTACTTCTTTTGATAAGGAAGAAGCCGACACTAAAGTGGTACCGGTAGAATCGTCAACAACCTGAGCATAAATATTATTTAGGCTCCTATATACCGTCAGTCTTGGTTTATCTGTAGTTCCGAAAATCTTTTTTCTGATTTTGGTCTTGGCTCTTAATCTTGAATTTTTATCTTTTTTAATCATTTTAAAAATTTCTCCAAATATTACTTACCGGCAGCCTTGCCTGCTTTTCTTTGGATTTGTTCATCAGAATATTTAATGCCTTTTCCTTTATAAGGTTCGGGTTTTCTAATAGACCTTATTTTAGCTGCAATTTGTCCCACCAACTGTTTATCTATTCCAGATATAACTATCTGGGTTTGAGTAGGAGTTTGCAGTGTAACACCATCTGGCGGCACAATATATATCGGGTGTGAATAACCAATATTCAATAAAACATTTTTACCCTTCAATTCAGCTCTGTATCCAACTCCAACTATATCGAGAGTCTTACTATATTCAGCTGTTACGCCCTTTACCATGTTCTGAATTAAAGCCCTGGTTAAACCGTGAAGAGCTTTATTTTGTTTCTCGTCATTAGGACGGGTAACTAATACCTGACCGTCTTTCACTTCAATTTTAATATTTGGATGAAACTGGTTCGAGAGTTCTCCTTTTGGTCCTTTAATTTTAAGCTGCTGACCGCTCTGAGTTATTGTAACTCCTTTTGGAACTGAAACCGGTTTTCTGCCTACTCTAGACAATGTTCAATCTCCATTCAAAAATTTACCAAATGTAACAAAGTACCTCTCCTCCGAGAGATCTCTTTTTAGCTTCTTTATCTGTCAATAATCCCTGGGAGGTTGAAATTACAGCAACTCCCAATCCATTTAATACCCTGGGCATTTCTTTTGATTTCTTATAAACTCTTAAACCAGGTTTACTAATCCTGCTTGAACCGCTAATAGCTGATTTTCCATTAGAATATTTCAGATTAATTCTAAGAATGTTTTGTTTGTTGTCTTCGACTATAGAATAATCATTAATAAATTTCTGCTGTTTTAAAATCTCTGCCAAATTTTTCTTTAAATTTGACGACGGGATGTCAACTACTATTTTTTTAGCTTTACTAGCGTTTCTTATTCTAGTTAGCATATCTGATATTTTATCGGTCACAGGCATCTTTTTCTCCTTTTACCAGCTTGACTTTTTAAGACCAGGAACTTCACCGCGCAAGGCCATTTCTCTTAATACAAGTCTAGAAACTCCGAATTTTCTATAATAAGACCTTGCTCTTCCCGTAAACATACAACGATTCTTTAATCTTACCGGGGAGGAGTTTTTGGGCAATTTCTGCAAACCCTCATAATCTCCTTTTTCCTTCAGTTCTTTCCTTAGGCTGCTGTACTTTTCTACTAATTTTCTTCTTTTTTCTTGTCTCGCAATTAAGCTGGTTCTTGCCATTACTACCTCTTTTAAGAATTATTCACTTCTTTTTTTCTGAATGGGACACCAAATGACTGCAGTAGTTCGTAAGCTTCGTTGTCATTTTTAGCTGTAGTAACCAAAGTTATATCCATTCCCATAATTTTTGTTACTTTATCAACATTAATTTCCGGAAATATTATTTGTTCCCTAATTCCCATGGTATAGTTTCCTCTTCCGTCAAAAGATTTATCTGAAAGTCCTCTAAAATCTCTAACCCTAGGTAAAGCAACATTAACCAGTCTGTCAAGGAATTCGAACATCCTATTTTTTCTTAGAGTTACCATAGCGCCGATATTCATTCCGGCTCTCAGCTTAAAGTTCGATATAGCCTTTTTTGATTTCCTTATGCTGGCCTTTTGACCGGTAATTGCCTCAAGGTCTCTCACCGCTTCTTCCATTATTTTCGGATCAGCAACTGCAGCACCGACGCCCATGTTAACAACTATTTTATCAAGCTTTGGAACCTGCATAACATTTTTATAGTTGAATTTTTTGGTCAATCCCGGTACTATTTCAGACTTGTAAGTTTCAGAAAGCCTGGCTTTTACTTTTATCTCTTTTTCAGGCGCCTTACTTCCTTTTTTATCTTCTTTCTTAGTTTCTTTCCGGACGCTATCTTTTTTATTTTTCTTTTCTGCCATAATTTTTTAAAAGTTTTATTCTGTCTTCCTTAAATCATTTCACCCGTTGCTTTACTAACTCTTGTTCTTTTTTGTTTACCGGTTTTCTCATCCAAAATAATCTGAGAACCAACTCGAGTCGGTTCATTGCTCTTAGGATCCAACAACATCACATTAGATATATGTATTGGAGATTCCTTCTCAATTATACCACCTTGCGGATTATTTTGACTAGGCTTTGTATGTTTTTTCCTAACATTAATTCCTTCAACAATAATTCTTAATTTCTTAGGAAAAACTTTCAGTACTTTGCCTGTTTTTCCTCTATCGTTTCCCGAGATGATCATTACATTATCGTTTTTTCTAATTTTCATATTAATTCCTATAAAACTTCTGGTGCCAATGACACTATTTTCATAAACTGCTTTTCTCTAAGTTCCCTCGCTACCGGACCAAAGATACGTGTACCTCTCGGTTCATTTTGATTAGTTAGTAGGACAGCTGCATTCTCATCAAATCTTATATATGTGCCGTCTTTTCTTCTAACCTCTTTTCTTGTTCTAACAACCACAGCTCTGGAAACTTCACCTTTTTTTATAGAACCTTTTGGATCAGCTGCTTTTACTGTTACCACAATTAAATCACCCAGGGTGGCATATCTTCGCCCGCTTCCGCCAAGAACACGAATGCACCTGATTTTCTTAGCACCTGAATTATCCGCAACAGCAAGGTTTGTCTCTTCCTGAATCATTTCTCTAAAACTCCTGGGTTATTTAGCTTTTTCAACAATTTCAACAAGCCTCCACCTTTTCCTCTTACTTAAAGGACGCGTCTCAATAATTTTAACTTTATCTCCTATCTGACATTCGCGTTTTTCGTCATGGGCCAATAACTTGGTGGTCTTTTTGAAATATTTTTTATAGACAGGATGAGGGACTTTTCTTTCTATAGCCACAGTAATTGTTTTCTCCATTTTATTACTAACAACCATTCCAACTCTTGTCTTTCTTATTGCTTTATTTTCCATAACTAGGATTTGACTCCTTCATTTTTTGTGGCGGCTGTTTGTTGTTCCGATTCACGTTCTTTTAGTACAGTTTCCATTCTAGCAATATCCCTCTTCACCATTTTCAATTTTGCAGTATTAGTCAATTGTTTTAACTGATTAGAAAATCTCAAATCAACCAGGTTTTTTCTTTCCTGCTCCACCTGGGTTTTTATTTCCTCAGTTTTCATTTCTCTTATTTCATGAATTTTCATTCTTTAACCTTTTACTCTTGGTTAATCCAAATCTGGCCTTGAGACTACTTTGCACTTAATGGGCAGTTTATAACTGCAAGACAATAATGCATCATGCGCCAATTCTTTAGAAATTCCGCCTACTTCAAACATGACACGCCCTGGTTTTACAACGGCTACCCAAAATTCAGGAGCACCTTTTCCTTTACCCATTCTTGTTTCAAGCGGCTTTTTAGTTACAGGTTTATCAGGGAATATTCTAATCCAGACCCTGCCATCTCTTTTCATTTTTCTTGAAAGAGAAACACGGCAGGCCTCTATTTGTCTACTTGTAATCCAATGAGGTTCTAATGCCTTCAAACCATAGTCACCAAAAGCAACTGTAGATCCGCGTGTTGCCTTGCCTTTCATTCTACCTCTTTGGGCTTTTCTAAACTTTACTCTTTTCGGCATTAACATGATATAAGCTCCTGATGTTCTATTCTGCTATTCTTTTACCGAGGACTTCTCCTCTGCATATCCAAACTTTAACCCCGATTGAGCCGTATATTGTCTCTGCTCTACCGGAAGCATAATCTATATCCGCTCTCAAAGTATGCAGCGGGATTCTTCCATCTTTGTATTGTTCTGTTCTGGCCATTTCAGCGCCGCCCAATCTCCCTGCACACATTACTCTTATTCCTTCGGCACCCATTCTCATTGCAGATGTTATCGCCATTTTCATAGCTCTTCTAAAAGATATTCTACCTTGAATTTGAGTAGCTATATTTTCCGCAACCAAGAATGCATCCAGTTCCGGCCTCTTGATTTCATTTATCTGAACTTTAACATCTTTGTCGGTTACCTGCTTAAGCTCTTCTTCCAATTGGGTAATTTCCTTACCACTTTTCCCAATCACAACTCCCGGACGAGAAGTATGAATTGTAATAATTATATTTTTTGAGGTTCTGTCAATTACTATTCTGGATATTCCCGCTTTTTTCAAACGGTTTCTAACATACTCTCTCAGTTTCTCATCTTCTTTTATCTTAGAGGCATAGCTTTTATTTTCATACCAATTAGATTCCCATCCTCTAATAATTCCAACTCTTAATCCAATTGGATTTGTTTTCTGTCCCAAAAATCCTCCTAATTAATCTTTAGTTGCCACAACTACCGTCAAGTGGCATGATCTTTTTCTAATCCTATATGCTCTACCCATTGGAGCAGGAGAAATTCTCTTCAACGTTGGTCCTCCATTAACAAATGCTTCCTTAACAAAAACATCAGCCGGATCTAATCTGGTTGAATCATCCATATTTAATAAATTTGAAAAAGCAGACCTGATAGCTTTCTCTGCATCTTTTGATGAATGCTTCGGTGAAAAATGAAGAACCTCTATAGCTTTATCTACCGACATTCCTCTTATTAGATCAACCACTAATCTCATTTTACGTGGAGAAGAACCTATGTAACGTTGTATTGCTTTAGCTTCCATTTGTCATTCTCGTTATTTTACAACAGTCGCCTTTTCAGCCTTAGTCCCCGGATGGGCTCTAAAAATTCTCGTTGGGGAAAATTCACCCAGCTTGTGGCCAACCATATTCTCAGTGATATAAACAGGAATCATTTTGTTTCCATTGTGAACAGCTATGGTATGGCCTACAAATTCAGGAATTATCGTAGATGTTCTAGACCATGTCTTAACTATTTTCTTCTGATTAGTCTCATTCAACTGTTCAATCTTTTTCAGAAGTTTATAATCTACAAAAGGACCTTTTTTAACTGATCTTGGCATAATGAAATCTCTTTATTTTCTTCTCTTAATAATTAATCTGTTTGATTCCTTTTTGAGCTTTCTAGTTTTCAGCCCCTTAGCTTTTTGTCCCCATGGGGAAACGGGATGACCGCCGCCGGAAGTTTTTCCTTCTCCACCACCCATTGGATGGTCAACAGGGTTCATGGCTACGCCTCTAACTTTTGAGCGGCGACCCAGCCATCTGGTTCTTCCTGCCTTGCCAAGACTAATATTTTCCTGCTCGCCATTTCCTACCTGACCATAAGTTGCCATACATTCAAGCCTCACCATTCTAACTTCACCGGACGGCATTTTCAACTGCGCATAGTTTCCTTCTTTAGCTAAAACCTGTAAAGAACAACCAGCACTTCTTCCTAACTGTCCGCCCTTACCAGGTTTTAATTCAACGTTATGGACGAAACTGCCCAATGGAATTTCTTTTAGAGGTAATGCATTTCCAACATTTATTTCACTACCGGGACCGGACGAGACAACATTTCCTACTTTCAATAGGTCAGGTGCAATAATGTATCTTCTCTCTCCATCAGCATACAAAAGTAATGCAATCCTACAAGTTCTGTTCGGATCGTACTCGATCGAAGCTACTTTAGCCGGAATTCCTTGTTTATCCCTTTTGAAATCAATAACTCTATATTTTCTCTTATGTCCGCCACCGATATGACGTGCAGTTACTCTTCCAAGGTTGTTTCTACCACCCGATTTACTCAACGAAACCGTCAAAGATTTCTCAGGCGCCTTTTTCGTAATCTCGTCAAAAGCTGAAGTTGATCTAAATCTTGTTCCAGGAGTTACGGGTTTTAATTTTCTAATAGCCATTGTGTAACCAGATTAAACTTGTTCGAATATTTCTATTTTTTCTCCCTTTTTCAGGGTAACTATTGCTTTTTTGTATCTTGCAGTCTTACCAACAAACCTGCCGCTTTTTCTAAACTGTGTTTTTGTCTTGCCGCTATTGTTAATAGTTCTCACACTTACAACGCTTACATTAAACTTCTTCTCAATAGCTTTTGCAATTTCTATTTTATTAGCCTTATGGTTAACTAAGAAACCATACTTAGTTTCATCTACTGCAGAAATATTAGTCATCTTTTCAGTTATTAACGGGCTTATTAAAACTTCGTGGGTCATTTTAGTTAACCGCCTTCTCTTTCTTAGTCTTTGATGAAACTTCAGTCTTGTTGAAAGACTGATGTATAAGCTCTACCCCACCTTTTTGAATTAGCAAAACTTGATTATTTACTATATCATATGTAGATGCTTGATCAGCTTCCATAACCTGAATTTTCTGAATATTTCTTGCAGACTTGTAAACATTTTCTAAGTTACCATTGGTTAGGAATAAAACTTTTTTATCTTTTAACTCCAATGTTTCGAGAACCTCTAAGAAATTCTTAGTCTTAGGACTTTCGAAATTGAAATCCTCAACCACAACAAATTGGTTATTTTTTACTTTATAACTTAGAGCAGATTTTCTAGCCAATTTCTTAAGGCTCTTTGGTAAATCCTGTCTATAATCTCTTGGACGGGGACCAAAAATAGTTCCACCGCCAATCCACAACGGTGACCTGGTTGTACCGGCTCTTGCACCGCCTCTGCCCTTCTGTTTCCATGGCTTTTTGCCGCCGCCTCTTACTTCAGAACGTTCCTTTGCTTTATGTGTTCCCTGCCTTTGATTAGCTAAGTAAGATTTAACCGACAAATAAATAGCATGATCGCTCGGCTCGATGTTAAATATATCATCAGCCAATTTTATTTTCTTTGCGGACTTACTACCATCTATTTTAAATACATCTAATTCCATGTATAATTTCTACTTTAATAATTCAACTATTGCATTAATAGAACCGGGAACAGCACCCTTTACCAGGACTAAATTTTCATCAGCAATTATCTTTACAACTTTAAGATTCGATATCGTTACATTGCTATTGCCTGTTCTTCCGGCCATCCTCTGACCTCTAAAAACCCTAGACGGATATGAACTTGCGCCGATTGATCCAGGGGCTCTTTCTCTATCACTTTGACCGTGACTTGTACCGCCAACACCACCAAAACCATGTCTCTTAATTACTCCCTGGAAACCTTTTCCTTTACTCTTTGCTTTTACCTTTATCGTTTCACCTTCCTTAAAGAGATCGACTTTTAGCTCATCACCTATTTTATATGTCTCTACTGAATCAAATCTAATTTCTTTCAATACTTTGCTCGGTTTAGCTTCGGCTTTTTTATATTGTCCTAAGACCGGCTTATTTATATTTTTTTCTTTTTTCTCACCGAACCCAAGCTGTAATGCAGCGTAACCATTCTTTTCCTTAGTCCTTACCGATACAACTTTACAGGGACCTGCTTTTATAACAGTAACGGGAATCAAATCACCTATTTCGTCATAAACATTTGTCATACCCAATTTTTGTCCTATGAGCCCTGGCATTTTTATTTCTCAGCTCCCTATAACTTTATTTCTATATCAACACCCGCCGGAATATCAAGTTTACTAAGAGAATCGACGGTTTTATTATTTGAATTATGTATATCAATTATCCGCTTGTGAGCCCTAATCTCAAACTGCTCTCTGGATTTCTTATCAACATGCGGAGATCTCAGCACCGTATATACCGTTCTTTTTGTTGGAAGCGGTATTGGTCCGGATACAATAGCGCCTGTGCTTCTAACGGTCTTTATTATCTTTTCTGCAGATTTATCAATTAAAATATGATCATATGATTTCAGCTTTATCCTTATTTTTTGGCTCGGCACTTAAAATCTCCTTATATAAGAGAAGAAAAAAGGGAGTGATTAAAACTCCCTTTACGGTTAATCGTTCTTTAATTATTCTATAATTTTTGTTACTACACCGGCACCGACAGTTCTACCCCCTTCTCGGATAGCAAAGCGCAAACCTTCTTCCATGGCTATTTCTGTTATAAGTTCAACAGACAGCTTTACCCTATCACCAGGCATAACCATTTCAGTTCCTTCAGGTAGATGCGCAACTCCAGTAACATCAGTTGTTCTAAAATAAAATTGAGGTCTATATCCGTTGAAAAATGGAGTATGGCGTCCACCTTCATCTTTAGACAAAATATAAACTTCACCCTCAAATTTCTTATGAGGTGTTATTGTTCCTGGTTTAGCCAGGACCATTCCTCTTTCAATCTCGGTTTTGTCAACACCTCTAAGAAGTATTCCGGCATTGTCACCAGCCATAGCAGAATCCAATTCCTTCCTAAACATTTCAATACCTGTAGCAACAGTTTTCTTATGAACACCCAGACCAATTAATTCAAGTTCTTCATTCAACTTAATTTGTCCTCTTTCAACTCTTCCAGTAGCAACCGTTCCACGACCAGTAATTGAAAACACATCTTCAACCGGCATTATGAAAGGTTTTTCGATATCTCTTTCAGGAAGCGGTACATATTCATCAACGGCCTTCAAAAGGTCCCAAATGCACTGTAATCTAGGATCATCAGCTTTAGTAGCATCGTCGGTTGCGGCTTCCAATGCCTTCAATGCTGATCCTTTGACGATTGGAATTTCATCACCAGGGAACTCATATTGATTTAACAAATCTCTCAATTCCACTTCAACAAGTTCAATAAGTTCGGGATCATCAACCATATCTATTTTATTAACAAACACAACTATTTTAGGAACCCCGACTTGTCTGGCAAGGAGAATGTGTTCTCTTGTTTGCGGCATAGGACCATCGGTTGCAGCGACAACAAGAATAGCACCGTCCATTTGAGCAGCACCGGTTATCATATTTTTAACATAGTCAGCATGGCCAGGGCAATCAACATGTGCATAATGTCTGGTCTCGGTTGAGTATTCAACATGTGCGGTAGCAATTGTAATACCTCTTTCCCTTTCTTCAGGGGCATTATCAATACTGTCGAAACTTCTTTTTTCAGACAAACCTTTTTTTGCAAGTGCAATTGTAATAGCTGCAGTCAAAGTTGTTTTACCATGATCCACGTGTCCAATAGTACCAATGTTAACGTGTGGCTTACTCCTATCAAATTTTTCTTTTGCCATCTAATTCTCCTTTATAATTTCTATTTAGTTTTATGCGTTAGTTAAAGTTTTTTTACCCAGTGATTTTTCAGAAATCTCTTCTGCAATTGATTTAGGAACTTCAGCATAATGCGAAAATTGCATTGTATAGATTGCCCGCCCCTGAGTCATCGACCGTAATGTGGTTGCATATCCAAACATTTCTGCCAATGGAACTTGCGCTTTGATAACTTGAGCATCTTTTCTTGCATTAAATCCTTCAATCTTCCCCCTTCTGGAATTAAGATCACCCATTACGTCGCCTAAATATTCTTCAGGAGTAACAACTTCAACTTCCATAATTGGTTCAAGTAAAACAGGGCTAGCTTTTTTCGAACCTTCCTTAAAAGCAATTGAACCAGCCACTTTAAATGACAACTCATCCGAGTCTACATCGTGGTAAGAACCATCATATAACTTTGCTTTAATATCTACCACTGGGTATCCCGCCACAATTCCATTTTTCATAGCATCCTGGATACCGACAGAAACTGCAGGAATATATTCTCTTGGTATTGTTCCACCTACTATTGCGTTTGTAAATTCATAGCCTTTCCCAGGTTCATTAGGACTCAACTCCAACCAAACGTGACCGTACTTTCCACGCCCGCCTGATTGTTTAATAAACCTACCTTCCGCTTTTACGCTTTCAGTGATTGTCTCTCTATAAGCAACTTGCGGTTTTCCTATGTTAGCCTCAACCTTAAATTCTCTTTTCATTCTATCAATAAGTATCTCCAGATGAAGCTCGCCCATTCCGCTAATTAATGTCTGACCAGTCTCTTCATCAACACTAACTCTGAATGTAGGATCCTCATCAGATAATTTAACTAAAGAATCAGATAATTTGTCTTGATCAGCTTTAGTTTTCGGCTCTATTGCAATTTGTATTACAGGTTCAGGGAAAGTGATTTTTTCAAGTAATACAGGTTCACCTTCGAAGCAAAGAGTATCACCAGTTTTAGTATATTTCAATCCGACAGCCGCAGCAATATCACCCGCCCTAACTTCATCGACATCTTCTCTGTGATTAGCATGCATTTGCAGCAATCGGCTTATTCTTTCTTTTTTCTCACTATTAGAATTATAAACATATGAGCCTGACTTCAAAGTGCCAGAATAAACTCTAAAGAAAGTTAGCTTGCCAACATAAGGGTCTGTCATGATTTTGAATGCCAGAGCTGTGAATTTTTCATTAACGTCTATCTTCCTTTTGACAGTATCATTCATTCCAATGTGATGCGCATCTATTTCAGCAAAATCAATCGGAGCAGGCAAGAAATCAACAATGGAATCCAATAGTTTCTGAACTCCTTTATTCTTAAAAGCAGATCCGCATATTACAGGAACTATTTTCAACTCTATAGTAGCCCTTCTTAATACTCTAATTATTTCATCAGAAGTAATTTCCTTACCTTCCAAATATTTTTCCAAGAGTGTGTCATCAACATCTGAAACAGCTTCCAACATTTCTGTTCTAAACTTGTTTGCTTTTTCCAACAAATCATGTGGAATTTCAATTTCATCGTAGGTAGCACCAAATGATTCCTCGTGATACATTCTCGCTTTAAAAGTTATGAGATCTATAACTCCGGAGAACATATCCCCTTCTCCTATAGGAAGAGTTATAGGAATTGCATTTGCACCTAATCTATCCTTCATCATCTGAACTGCATTATAGAAATCAGCACCAGTCCTATCCATTTTATTAACAAAAGCTATACGAGGAACTTTATATTTATCCGCCTGTCTCCATACAGTTTCCGACTGCGGTTCAACTCCTCCAACTGCACAGAACAACGCAACCGCACCATCAAGAACTCTTAATGATCTTTCTACTTCAACTGTAAAATCCACGTGGCCAGGTGTATCAATTATATTAATTTGATGATCGTTCCAAAAACAAGTAGTTGCAGCACTTGTAATTGTAATACCTCTTTCTTTTTCCTGCTCCATCCAATCCATTGTAGCAGCGCCTTCATGGACCTCTCCCATACGATGCAATCTACCCGTATAAAATAATATTCTCTCTGTGGTAGTCGTTTTGCCAGCATCAATATGGGCCATGATACCAATATTTCTAACTTTTTCTACCGGAACTCTTTTAGCCATCTATTTTCAATCCTGTTATTATATTATTAACTAAATATTACCATTTAAAATGTGCGAAAGCTTTATTAGCTTCAGCCATCTTGTGAGTATCCTCTTTCTTTTTAACAGAGGAACCTTCTCCGTTAGATGCTGATATTAATTCTGCCGCTAATTTTGTGGCCATAGATTTTTCATTTCTCTCAGATGCATATCTTTTTATCCATCTCATTGCAAGAGCAGTTCTTCTTTCAGGTCTAACTTCAGTCGGTACTTGATAAGTTGCTCCGCCCACTCTTCTGCTTCTCACTTCTATAATAGGCTGAACGTTACTGATAGCTTTCTTAAAAATTTCCATGCCTGGTTTCTTTGTCCTATCCTCGATAATATTGATAGCATCATAAACAATTTCCCTTGCAACTGATTTCTTACCGTCAAGCATAATACAATTTATAAACTTAGCTACTAACACATCGCCAAATTTAGGATCTGGATCAATAAATTTTAATTCTGCTCTTTTCTTTCTCATAGTTATTTAGCTTTCGGTTTCTTTGCTCCGTATTTAGACCTACCTTGTTTTCTGTCTTCAACACCACTTGTATCCAAGGTTCCTCTTATTATATGGTATCGAACTCCAGGCAAATCTTTTACTCTACCGCCTCTTATCAATACTATTGAATGTTCCTGCAAATTATGACCTTCACCAGGTATGTAGGCAGTAACTTCCATATTGTTAGTTAACCTTACTCTCGCAACCTTTCTTAGTGCTGAGTTAGGTTTCTTAGGAGTTGTAGTGTAAACTCTTGTACACACCCCTCTCTTTTGAGGGCTGGCTTCAAGAGCGGGAGCTTTTTTCTTATCCAAAACCCTTCTTCTGCCATTTCTAACAAGTTGGTTAATTGTGGGCAAAATTTCTCCTAAGAATAATTTATTTAAAAAAATTTCAGACTTTAAATATATAATTTACCTGAAATTTTGTCAAGAATTCATAACTTTTAACACGGCACACAAAAAACCCGGCTCACTGTTCAAAATGAACCGGATTATAAATCAATTTCGAGATATTAGCCAACCTCTTGAACTTTTTCTTCGGAAGTCTCAGCAGGTTCCAGCTTAGGTTCTTCAGTTTTCAACATAATCTCTCTATATTTCTTTAAACCTGTTCCAGCCGGTATCAGATGTCCCATAACAACATTTTCTTTCAATCCAACCAGGTAGTCCACTTTAGCTTCGGTAGCAGCGTTCGTTAGAACCTTAGTTGTTTCCTGGAACGAAGCAGCAGAGATAAAACTCTCTGTAGTTAGAGCAGCTTGCGTTATACCAAGAAGAACATGTTCAAAAGTTGCCGGGTAAGCATCCCTTCCAATAATTAACTTCTTACTCTTCCTCTTTAGGTCAGCATTAACTTCCCTAAATTTACTCTTCTGAATTAACTGTTCATCCTTATATCTCGAATCGCCTTTATCTTCTATGAATGTCATAGACATTATTCTCTCGTTTTCCTGAATGAAATCAATTCTATCAACCATATCTTCTTCTAAGAACTTCGTGTCTCCAGGTGAAACAATCTTAACTTTCTGCAGCATCTGACGAACAATTACTTCAATATGTTTGTCATTAATCTTTACACCCTGCAATCTATAAACATCTTGAATTTCATTAACAAGATATTCCTGAACTGCACTAGTTCCTTTTATCTTCAATATATCATGAGGATTTATTGGTCCATCAGTTATTTTTTCTCCTGCAGGAATTTCATCGCTTTCCTGAACAAGAATGTGCTTTCCTAAAGGAACATTATATTTCTTTTCGTCAGAACCATCTGGAGCAGTAACAAAAATCTCTCTTGAGCCTTTTTTTCTTGCACCAAATCTCACGTTTCCTTCAATCTCCGAAACAATAGCAGGTTCTTGCGGGCTACGTGCTTCAAATAATTCAGTTACACGCGGCAAACCACCAGTGATGTCCCTGCTCTTTGTTGCCTGTTTAGATATTTTGGCCAAAATAGTTCCGGCAGGTACAGTTTCCCCTTCTTCAACAGAAAGATATGCCCTGGTAGGAATATTAAACGATTTCTTGGTACCGTCCTCGGCTTCTATTGCTATACTAGGTGTTAGAGTCTTATCCTTAGACTCAGTCACAACCTTCTGAACGTGTCCAGTTTGTTCATCTGTTACCTGCTGCAATGTAGAACCGTCCACCAAATCAACAAACCTAACTCTTCCGGCCAAATCCGATATAATTAATGCATTGTATGGATCATGATTGTAAAGAGGCGAACGTTTTTTCACTTTTTGTCCATCAGCTACCACTAATTCTGCGCCATAAGGCACATCGTATTTTTTAAGTTGTCTATTATTATCATCATAAATGCCGATAACACCTCTTCTACCAGTAACAACTTTTATTTTGCCAAGAATAAAATCAGTCTTTTCTACAAATCTTATTCTTTCGAATTTAACGATTCCTTCCGTTGCAGCTTCAACTTGAGATTGACTTGCAATTCTAGATGCAGTACCACCCAAGTGGAAGGTTCTCAAAGTAAGCTGAGTTCCTGGTTCACCAATAGACTGCGCAGCGACAATTCCCACGGCTTCTCCAATCTCAACCAACTTACCATTGGTCAGGTTTCTTCCATAACATTTAGCGCAGACACCACGTTTGGCTTCGCACGTCAACACGGTTCTAATATAAACTGATTCAATACTTGCATCTTCAATTTTCTCAGCAATTTCTTCGGTTATCATTTCACCAGCAGGTACAATAAGCTCATCCGTCTTAGGGTCATAAATATCTTCCTGGGTTACACGTCCCACAACTCTTTCTCCAAGGGGTTCTCTTTCTTCCTCTATATCCTTTAACGCAGTTACCTCGATACCTAAAATTGTTCCACAATCTTCTTCCGTTATTATAACGTCCTGGGCTACATCAACCAGCCTTCTTGTAAGATAACCTGCATCAGCGGTTTTCAGAGCCGTATCAGCTAGTCCTTTTCTTGCACCGTGAGTAGAAATGAAGTACTCCAGTACTGAAAGCCCTTCTTTAAAGTTTGCAACAATCGGATTCTCAATGATTTCACCAGCTTGTCCGGAAAGAGTTTTTTGCGGTTTCATCATCAATCCACGCATTCCAGCCAACTGCTTGACTTGGTCCTGCGAACCTCTAGCCCCAGAGTCAACCATCATATGCAGCGAATTAAATCCTCCATTATCCACCCTAAGTTTTTCCATTAAAGCTCTTGCTACATCGTTGGTCGTATGCGTCCAAACGTCTATAATCTTGTTGTACCTTTCAGCATCCGTAATAACACCCATTTCATGCTCATTTAAGATACCCTCAACTTTCTTATTGGCCTTACCAATCAAATCATCTTTTTCTTCAGGAATTATCATATCCGTAAAGCTAATGGATAAACCGCCTCCGGTTGAATACCTAAAGCCTAGGTCTTTGAGATCATCCAAAAATTTAGCTGTTACTTTGTTCCCAAGCTTCATAAACATCTGACCAATGAAACTGCCAAAGGTTTTCTTAATTAAGAGTTGGTTAAAATATCCCATCTCTTTTGGAACAATCCGGTTAAATATTACTCTGCCCGTAGTAGTTTCAATAAAATTACCATCAATCTTTACTTTTATTTTTGCATGCAACCCTACTGCTTTAGAGTTATATGCAATTAGTACTTCCTGAGGAGAACTGAAAACCATTCCTTCTCCTTTATCGCCTTCTCTGAGCTTGGTCAAATAGTAACATCCCAAAACAATATCCTGTGTTGGGACAACGATAGGGCTTCCATTTTGAGGAGATAGAATATTATGACTGCTCAACATTAATAACCCTGCCTCAAGCTGTGCCTCATGTGAAAGAGGTACGTGCACAGCCATTTGGTCACCATCAAAGTCAGCATTAAAAGCTGTGCAAACCATCGGATGCAATTGAATTGCCCGGCCATCAATTAGTTGAGGTTGAAATGCCTGAATACCGAGTCTGTGTAATGTAGGAGCACGGTTGAGCAAAATAGGATGTCCTTCTATAATTTTAGCTAAAATATCCCAAATTATAGGATCTTTTCTATCAACAACTTTTCTTGCGCTCTTAACAGTTTTATTATAACCTCTTTCAATTAACTTTCTAATTATAAAAGGTTTGAACAATTCAACAGCCATATCCTTGGGTAAACCACATTGATGAAGTTTTAACTCAGGTCCCACTACAATAACAGACCTACCTGAGTAATCCACTCTTTTACCAAGAAGGTTTTGACGAAAACGACCCTGCTTTCCTTTAAGCATATCGCTCAGGGATTTCAGAGGTCTATTACTATCACTTCTTACTGCGCTGCCTCTCCTTGAATTATCAAAGAGTGCATCTACGGATTCCTGAAGCATTCTTTTTTCATTTCTTAAAATTACTTCCGGAGCTTTAATATCAATTAATCTTTTTAGACGATTATTTCTGATTATTACCCTTCTATAAAGATCGTTGAGATCACTTGTTGCAAATCGGCCGCCTTCAAGGGGAACTAGAGGTCTTAATTCCGGAGGAATAACAGGGATATAATTTAACACCATCCATTCTGGTTTATTAGCAACTTTATCCTCACTTTCCTTAAAGGACTCAATAACTCTCAATCTTTTAAGTAGTTCTGCTTTTTTCTGTTGAGAGGTTTCGTCTTTCAATTGATCTCTTAACTCTTTTGACAGCACTTCTATATTAGTATTCTTTAACAAAGTTTTTACCGCATCGCCGCCAATTTTTGCAACAAACTTCTTTGGATCGGCATCATCTATTTTTTGATTTTCTTCAGGTAGCGAATTCATAACTTCAAAGTATTGATCCTCCGATATCAAATCTAACCTACTTAATCCTGTTGGTCCAGGATTAATAACCACATAAGATTCATAATAAATAACCTTCTCTAGCTCTTTCAGACTAAGTCCCAAAATATTTCCAATCTTGGAAGGCTGCGCTCTAAAGAACCAGATGTGTACAACCGGAACCGCCAAGGCAATATGCCCCATTCTTTCACGACGAACTGCCTTTTGGGTAACTTCAACTCCGCACCTATCGCAAATAATTCCTTTATATCTTATTCTTTTGTACTTACCACAAAAACATTCCCAGTCTCTAGTTGGTCCAAATATTTTCTCGCAGAACAAACCATCTTTCTCAGGTCTAAAAGACCTATAATTAATGGTTTCAGGTTTCGTAACTTCACCATGTGATCTCGACAAAATATCATCAGGGCTAGCAAGACCAACAGTAATACTGTTAATGTCAACCATTGCGTTTTCTTGAATTCTATAAGGCATTTTTAATCTCCTAATTTCTAATTTTTTTTCGTATTCAACTTGTTAATTAATTTTAATATCAAGGCCTAATCCTTGTAATTCTTTTATTAACACATTGAACGATTCCGGAATATTTGGTTCCGGCAAATTATCGCCTTTAACTAAAGCTTCATAAACCTTTGCTCGTCCAGCAACATCATCACTTTTTACAGTGAGTATTTCCTGTAAAATATGAGAAGCGCCATAACCTTCAAGCGCCCAAACTTCCATTTCACCAAATCTCTGACCTCCGAACTGTGCTTTTCCACCAAGCGGCTGCTGAGTAATTAATGAATATGGACCAATAGACCTTGCGTGAATCTTATCATCAACAAGGTGACTAAGTTTGAGCATGTAGATATATCCGCATGTAACTTTTTGATGGAATTTCTCACCGGTTCTACCATCGTAAAGATCAGTTTTACTGCCGGCTTCTATTCCTGCTTTCTCAATCCATTCTTCAACATCTTGTAACTTTGCACCATCGAATATAGGCGTTGCGAACTTTAGCCCAAGTTTTTTACCTGCCCAGCCTAAAGCAGTTTCATACAACTGCCCAAGATTCATACGCGAAGGTACACCAAGTGGATTAAGTATAATATCTACAGGGGTTCCATCTTCCAAATATGGCATGTCTTCAGCAGGGACTATCTTGGCAACAACACCTTTGTTTCCATGTCTGCCTGCCATTTTGTCGCCTACAGAAACTTTACGTTTCTTAGCCACGTAAACTTTTGCCAGTTGAACAATTCCTGGCGGCAACTCGTCTCCGCTGGTAATTTTTATTCTTTCCTTTTTATAATCTTCTTCATAACCGGAAAGAACATCAAAATAATTTCTATAAAGAGTATTTATATGATTGTTTATTCTTTTTGTTTCAAACCAGTCAAGTGTATAATCGAGTTTTGTGACATCATCCATTGAAGAGTAAGTAGAATCCTTAATTGCGGTTCCGCTTCTCAAAACGACACTGCCATCCAAATCCCTTATTCCTGTTGTAGTTTCACCAAGACTCAGCCTGGTTAATTTTTCGACTAATTTTTCATAGTGTTCCTTTAATTGTCTTTGATGTTCTTGTTCAAGATCATCAAGCATTTTCTTTTCAATTTTTTTAGCTTCAGCATCCCTTCTCTTTCTGCTAAAAAGTCTAGTCTTTATCACAGTTCCCTTTAATCCCGGAGGAGCTTTCAGAGAAGCATCTTTAACATCGCCAGCTTTATCTCCAAATATTGCCCTCAACAATTTTTCTTCAGGCGTAGGGTCTGTTTCTCCTTTCGGAGTTATTTTTCCAATTAGAATGTCACCTTCTTTAACCTCAGCCCCTTCACGGATAATTCCATTTTCATCAAGATTTTTAACAGCTTCTTCGCTTACATTCGGAATTTCTCGTGTAAGTTCTTCCTCGCCTCTTTTTGTTTCTCTAACTTGGAGTTCGAATTCTTCAATATGAACCGAGGTGTAGGTATCATTCTTAACTAATTTTTCGCTGAGGATAATTGCGTCTTCAAAATTATAACCTCTCCATGGCATAAAGGCAACAAGAACATTTCTACCTAAAGCTAATTCTCCTCCATCGGTAGATGAACTATCAGCCAACACATCACCTTTCGATATCTTCTGCCCTTCAGAAACTACCGGTCTTTGATTTACACAAGTTTCCTGATTTGTACCATGGAATTTTGTCAAATTATATGTAACCCTTTTTACGTCATCAAAGTTTGTAAGTGCTTCCACACTATTTGGGTTAACGTCGTATTTTAAGACTATATGGTTTGCATCAACACTTTCTACAACACCATCTCCTTCAGCTGTTATTACTGCCCTGGAATCTGTTGCGACTTTCTTCTCCATACCCGTCCCGACAATTGGAGCTTCAGGTACCAGTAAAGGAACCGCTTGACGCTGCATGTTTGAACCCATGAGAGCTCTGTTAGCATCGTCATGTTCAAGAAAAGGAATTAATGCTGCTGCTGCACTAACTATCTGTGCCGGAGCAACATCCATATATTGAATATTTTCCGGTGTAGTGATTGGAAACTCGCCTTTAAATCTGCATTTCACTCGTTCATTGACAAATTTTGACTGTTCATCAATTAAAGCATTTGCTTGTGCAATTGTAAATAAGTCCTCTTGTTCAGCAGTTAGATACTCAACTTCATTTTGCACTTTACCTTTTACAACTTTTCTATAAGGTGTTTCCAAAAATCCATAACGATTTACTCTAGCGTATATTGTTAAGGAAGAAATCAACCCTATGTTAGGTCCTTCAGGAGTTTCTATAGGGCATAACCTCCCGTAGTGAGTATAATGGACGTCACGCACCTCAAATCCAGCACGTTCTCTTGTTAATCCGCCAGGGCCAAGCGCCGACATTCTTCTCTTGTGAGTTAACTCCGCTAGTGGATTTGTTTGATCCATAAACTGAGAAAGCTGGTTTGTTCCGAAGAATGCGTTTATAACACTGCTTATAGTTCTTGCATTCACTAAATCTTGCGGTGTGAAATTTTCGGTATCGCGCATGTTCATTCTTTCTTTTATTGTTCTTGCCATCCTTGCCATACCTACATTAAACTGCTGCATTAATTGCTCGCCAACTGTTCTCACTCTTCTATTTCCCAGATGATCTATATCATCTACTGCAATATTACCAACACGTAATCTTATAAGATGTTTCATTATAGAAACAATATCTTCGATTGTAAGAATTGTGGTCGTTTCAGGAATATCCAGCTTTAATTTATCATTCATTCTATGACGACCAACTTCGCCAAGATCATATCTTTTATCATTAAAAAATAATTTATCAATTAGCGCCTGAGCAGTTTCAACGTCAGGGGCTTCACCCGAACGCAATTGACGATATATTGCAAACAAAGCTTCTTCTTTAGTATGAGCACTATCTTTTCTTAAAGTATTCACTACGAAGTCTGTATCAGCCACAGTCTCAGTACTTATTAATTTCAGTTTCTTTATTTCAGCATCTTTAAGTCTTTCAACATCATCTTCTGTAAGCACACTATCTCTTGTCAAGAAAATCTCACCGGTTGACATATCAAAAATATCACTGGCAATTGTTCTGCCGATGTAATCTTCAGCTTTAACCTTAGCTAAATCAATTTCTTCAATCAAATTGAACAAGTTCAATATCTCTTCATCAGATTGATAACCTAAAGCCCTCAATAAGGTTGTTGATGGCACCTTTTTTCTTCTATCTATATATACGTACATCACATGATTTATATCAGTAGCAAACTCAACCCAGGATCCCCTCAAAGGAATAATCCTTGCAGAATATATAGGAGTACCATTTGGATGGACAGTTTGAGAAAAAGCGACACCAGGAGATCTATGTAATTGTGTAACTATAACTCTCTCTGCACCGTTAATAATAAAAGTACCCTTTTCGGTCATGAAGGGAAGATTGCCCAGGTAAACTTCCTGTTCAACACTGTTTACAAATTCTTCTGTTTCTGGATCCTTTGCTGACAAACGAAGTTTTGCTTTTAAAGGAGCAGAAAATGTAAGACCTCTTTCCAAGCACTCAGGTATTGAGTATCTGGATTTTTCAACGTAATACTCAATAAAATCAAGCCTATAATTTTCCTTGTTATCAAAAATCGGGAAATTGGTATTAAAAACTGCCTGAAGTCCTTTGTTTTCTCTTTTCGATGGAGGAATTCTCTGTTGAGCAAAATCCTCAAAAGAATCCAACTGGATGCTTAGGAGACTGGGTGCCTCAATTACAGAAGTAATCTTACCAAAGGAAATCCTATTATTATTGTTAGTATTCAATTTGCTACCTCCAATTTTTAAGCTTTTTACTAACTATTCGGAACATTAATCAACGTTTTCTATAAAAATACTAAAAAGTGATTGGGCAGATTAATCCGCCCATCACTTTTTTCGCAAAAGAATGTTTTCTAATTTTTATTAAGTGAGTTCTACAGTTGCGCCGGCTTCTTCGAATTCTTTTTTGAGCTTTTCTGCTTCGTCTTTTGGAATGCCTTCCTTTACTGGTTTTGGCGCAGAATCAACCAGGTCTTTAGCTTCTTTCAAGCCTAATCCGGTATGAGCTCTAACTACTTTGATGACATTAATTTTCTTGTCTCCAGCGCTTTTAAGAATCACATTGAATTCTGTTTTTTCTTCAGCGGCTGCAGCATCACCTGCACCAGCTCCGGGAGCAGCGCCAGCCACTACGATTGGAGCCGCAGCGGTTACACCAAATTCATCTTCAAGTGCTTTCTTTAACTCAGACGCTTCTAAAAGGGATAGTCCCTTTATCTTTTCAACTATCTCTGCTACTTTTTCTGCCATTTATTATATCTCCTAAGTTTTTTAAAATTCTAAGTTAAGCTGCTTCTTTTTTCTGTGCTATCTGATCAATTACGCTGACGAGGTCTCTCATAACAGCATTTATAGCTCCCACAATTCCGGAAGCCGGTGCGTTTATCGAGCTGAGAATTCCAGCAATAATTTCTTTCTTTGAAGGTAATGAAGCCAACTCATTGAGCTGAGAACCATCAAAGTATTGATCTTCTATATAGCACGCTTTTAACTGAAGCTTTTGTGTTTCGGTAAAATACTTTTTAATTATCTTTGCAGGGATAACGGGATTATCGGCGTTAGTGAACGCGTAACCAGTCATTCCAATCAGATGGTCTGCCAGTTTTTCATATTTACCTGATTCTTTAAGAGCTCGCTTAAACAAAGTATTTTTAAATACTTTGTATTTTACTCCCTCTTTGCGGAATTGGTTTCGTATATCATCTATTTCTGATACCGTTATTCCGCTGTAATCAGTCAAATAGACAGCAGACGATTTTTCAAGTATTTCTTTAACTTCTGAAATAACGTCTGTCTTTTCAACTTTATTCATATTACTCCTATTTCTATTCTTTCCTAAAGGAGTTGATTAGAAGCATTTTATTTTGAGTGCGTAAAATCTTTTTTATGCCGAAGGTAACTCTTCTTTTGAAATTCTAATTCCAGGGCCCATTGTTGTCGATAAATAAATACTCTTAACATAAGTTCCTTTTGCAGAAGCCGGCTTTAATTTGATAATCGTATTTAAGAAAGTCTTTGTATTTTCAACCAGCTTATCTGCATCAAAACTTATTTTACCCAGCGAACTGTGGACTATTCCGGCCTTTTCAACTCTAAAATCAATTTTACCAGCCTTAACTTCTTTAACTGCTTTCACTAAATCATTAGTCACAGTTCCGCTTTTAGGATTTGGCATTAGACCTTTAGGACCCAATATTCTGCCAAGTTTTCCTAACTCACCCATGGCATCCGGTGAAGCAACTACTACATCAACATCTGTCCAACCACCTTTAATTTTTTCCAGATATTCATCAAATCCCACATAATCGGCTCCGGCTTCCAAAATCTCTTTTGCTGATGCTTTAGTGATTACTAAAACTCTAACATTTTTTCCTGTACCATGAGGCAGCGAAACACTTCCTCTAACCATTTGGTCTGCATGTCTTGGATCTACTCCCAATCTAATAGCACAGTCCAAAGACTCATCAAATTTCAATTTGGAATTGTTTTTTAGAGCTTTTATTGCATCTTGCAGAGAGTATTCTTTATTAATGTCTATATTCTTTAAAGCTTCTTTAAATCTTTTAGAACTTTTCATTTTATTCCCAAAAAAATTTTGTTAATCTTCTACGGTTAATCCCATACTCCTGGCTGTGCCAGCGACCATGCTCATAGCATTTTCAACATTGTAAGCATTTAAATCAGGCATTTTTAATTCCGCAATTTCCTTTACTTGAGATCTCGAAACTTTTCCAACTTTATTACGATGTGATTCCGGAGAGCCTTTCTCAACTTTTGCGGCTCTTTTAAGAAGTACAGAAGCCGGAGGAGTTTTAGTAATAAACGTGAAAGATTTATCCGCATAAACTGTAATTACAACAGGAATAATTAAGTCGCCTTTATCTGCGGTTTTGGCATTAAACTGTTTACAAAATTCCATAATGTTGACGCCTTTTTGGCCCAAAGCTGGTCCAACAGGAGGCGAGGGATTAGCTTTTCCGGCCTGTATCTGAAGTTTTATGTAGCCCGATATTTTCTTAGCCATAAAATTACCTTTGGTTATTTCTCCAATTCAGCTTGAACAAAATCAATTTCTACGGGGGTTTTTCTTCCAAAAATAGAAACCATTACTTTAATCTTCATCTTCTCTTCATTTACTTCCTCAACGGTTCCGCTAAAATTATTGAACGGTCCGTCAATGATTTTAACTATATCTCCAGTCCTGAAAATAGTTTCCATTCTCTCACCGTCATCTTCTTGAGATATTCTGCCGACTATTCTTTTAACTTCCTCAGGTTGAAGAGGCACTGGTCTATTTTTGTTACCAAGAAAACCCATTACCGATTGTAGATTCTGAATGAATTCCTTAACGAAGTTATCCAAATCAGCTTCTACTAATATATATCCCGGAAAGAAATTCTTGGTTTTGCTCTTTTTCTTCCCGTCTTTCACTTCAAAAACTTTTTCTGTTGGGACTAATACCTGGTGAATTTTTTCTTTCAATCCTTCATCTTCATCAAGCTCGGTTTCTATTAAAGTCTTTACTTTATTTTCATGCCCCGAAAAAGTCCTAACCACATACCATTTATATTCCATAACAGTATCTTAAAATATTCCCTTAATTATTTGATTTACCACCAGGTCAACAACGTAAGTAAAAGCTGCTATAAGTAAGCAAACTACTATAACAACGCTAGTAGATTCCTTCAGCTCATCCTGGGTAGGCCAAGTAACCTTTTTCATTTCTTTTACCACATCGTTTACAAAGCCAACTATTTTTTCTTTCATATCTATATATATAGTTTATTAAAAAGTTTCCGCTGCACGTCAGGAGGGACTCGAACCCCCAACCTGCGGTTTTGGAGACCGCTGCTCTGCCAATTGAGCTACTGACGTATTAAATTATTTAGTTTCTCTATGCAGAGTATGTTTTTTATCCCAACGGCAATATTTCTTATACTCCACCCTACCAGAATGTGTTCTTTTGTTCTTGGTAGTGGTATAATTCCTTCTCTTACACTCGGTGCATTCCAGGGTAATGATTTCTCTCATGGTTAAAACTATTATTTATGGTAATAATAAAAAATTCAAAAAAATATCTAATAATCATCTAGAGCTGACGACCGGATTTCCGCCAGAGGCGGATCAGCCTTCGGCTGAGAACCGGTGATCTTCCCGACTTGTCGGGATGCTCTACTAACTTTGTTAATACAGCAGCTACTCCTGTCGCTAATAATTTCGTTGTAATCAGAGCTGACGACCGGGATTGAACCGGTGACCTCATCCTTACCAAGGATGTGCTCTACCAACTGAGCTACGTCAGCAATCACTCTAAATTAACTCTTGCGTATTCACTTACTAAATGCGTGATTGTCTCACAGTATCAGTTGAGCTGTCAAATACAAAACTCACTTGAGCGGGAGACGGGACTCGAACCCGCGACCAACAGCTTGGAAGGCTGTGACTCTAGCCAACTGAGTTACTCCCGCACTTAGGGAACCGTTATCTAAAACTTTTTCGTGTTTGCTCTAACTTTATTCAAAGAACCTGCGACCAACCCCGACAGGTCGGGGTTACTCTAGCCAGCTGAATTACTCCCGCATTCCGACTTAACATTCAAAACTCTTTCGTAGCATTTACAGTCTTATCAAAAAACTGTAACCAATACCTTAAGAACGAATTACTATCATAGAATTAAAGATGCATTAAACTACACGGGTATGATTATATCCCATGCCAGAAAAAAACTACTAATTTTTTAATGGATAATCTTGACTTGAAATTTAATGCCTTAATCAAACTTATTTATTGAACTTCAGAACCTACCTGCCAGCAGGCAGGTTAGGGAAAACATTTTCAAAATTTATTTTCCCTCGACCCGCATTAACAAAAACCTTTATGTGGGCGGCGAGGGATTCGAACCCCCAAAGGCGTCAGCCAACGGATTTACAGTCCGCCCCGGCTCTCCAACTCCGGCGTCCGCCCATTTTTAAATAAAAGACAGACAACAAATATATTTGCATTGCAAGAAAAATGCAAATAAATGCTGTTTTGCTGAGCTTTGCAGAACTTGTGTTATTTTCAAAAAGTTCAAAAAAGTTTGAATTTTTATCAAATTGTATATTTAGAGATGATGTTCTCGGGAATTCGAACTGGTCTTAGTGTATTCTTTGATATCATAGTATAAATAAAATGGCCATCAGCAGAGATGTGGCTGGTATCTTTAAAGACAATCCAAAAGTTGACTTTACACTGTGCTCCTTCAAAAGAATCAAGCTGTGTTCTTACTATAATTTTGTCGTCTAACTTGAGCGCACGCTTATAACTTATCTGCACAGAAGAAACTACCCAATTATAACCCAAGTCAAAAAAATCATTCATAGACATTTTGTAATCTTTTATCATCTGCTCATAACGAGCGGCCATAACATAATCCAAATATTTCGAGTTATGTACATGATTATTCAAATCTATATCATCTGGCCTAATCGTAATCTCTGATTCAAAAATAGAATAATTAGTCATGTCTTTTCTTTAAATTCGATACGACTTCCGAAAATTCAATCTCCTGGTCGGCAAGCATTACAAAAAGATGATAAATCAAATCTGAAACTTCATTCACAATTTCATTCTTATCTTGATTCTTTGCAGCAATTAATACTTCAACTGATTCCTCACCTACTTTTTGAACAATTCTGTTTCTGCCGGACTTAAACAGGCTTGTAGTATATGAATTTTCTGGAAGGAGTTTTTTTCTTTCTTTTATTAATAGGAACAATTCATTCAGAAATTCCAGAGAGCCTGTCTTAGGAATATCAAAGCAAGAATATTTCCCGGTATGACAAGTATTCCCATCCGGTTTTGCATATACTAAAAGTGAATCCGAATCGCAATCAACTTTAACGTCAACCAGGTGCAAATAATTTTTAGATGTTTCACCCTTTGTCCACAAAGATTTTCTGGTCCTACTGTAAAAAGTTATAAGTTTCGTATCAAGTGTTTTTTCCAATGCTTTCGAGTTCATAAAACCGAGCATCAACACTTGGTGGTTATTAACATCAACAACAACAGCTGGAATTAAACCATCAAGTTTATCAAAATTAAGTTTTGTGATTTCTGACTTTTCCAATATTTCCTCAAAAAATTATAATCTTACTAAAACACCATTTTCATGTAAATACTTTTTTAAGTCTGGTATCTTAAGAATATCAAAGTGGAACAAACTTGCGGCAAGGCATGCATCTACATTAGCAGTTTTGAAGGCTTCCAGAAAATCTTCTTTCTTCCCTGCCCCACCAGAAGCAATAATAGGAATACTGACATGTTCGTTCAACTCTTTCAAAAATTCTAAATCGTAACCTTTTTTAGTTCCATCTCTGTCCATAGAGGTAAGAAGTATTTCACCTGCGCCCATGTCAGCCACCTTTTTGCACCATTCAATGCCAACTAAATCTGTTTCTTCTTTTCCACCTTTAATATATACTTTATAAATTTTGTTTTTTCCGGCAATAGCTGGATTAACCTCTTCGACTAATAATTTAACGTCAATTGCGGCAACTACTGCCTGGCTTCCAAATTGTTGGGCCGCTTCTGAAATCAACTTAGGATTTTTTACAATTGATGTATTTAAAGAAACTTTATCTGCTCCAGCTTTAAGGAGTGCTTCTATATCCTTTATCTCAGAAATACCCCCGCCTACTGTAAACGGAATCCTAATGGCTTTAGCTACATCCTTTACCAAGCTCAAAAGCGTTTTTCTTTTTTCTGCAGAAGCAGTTATATCAAGAAAAACAAGTTCGTCCGCGCCATCTTTAGAATATTTTCCTCCAAGTTCAACCGGCGAACCTGAGTCAACTAGATTAATAAAATTAGTACCTTTAACTACTCTTCCATCTTTTACATCAAGACAAGGAATAATTCTCTTACATAACAAACGAGCTCATCTCCTCAAGTTTGATTTTACCCTCATAAATAGCTTTTCCGATTATGACCCCGAAAGGATTAATGGTTTTTAACTCTTCCACATCTGCTTTGTTTCTCACTCCACCCGAAACCAAAAGTTTTATCGACGGATATTTGTTTATAATCTTTTTATATAACTCATTATTTAAACCGGTCAGCATTCCGTCCCTTGTAACGTCGGTACATAAAAATCTTTCTATACCTAGCGGCGAACAATAATCTATGTGAGAAAAAACAGAAATCGATGTGTCTTCTGTCCACCCACAAACTTGAACATATTCTTCTTTTACATCAACTGCAGAAATAATTTTCGCTGGTGAGAATTTATCAATTATTAGTTCGAATTCTTTTTTATTTTTCACAGCCAAAGAGCCAATGATACAATAATCTACCCCCGCATCTAAAGCTTCAGTCATCGTTTTTACATCTCTAATTCCACCTCCAAATTCAACTTTTAGAGATGTTTTCTTCTTGATCTCTCTAACAATTTCGAGGGCACCGAATTTACCTGACTTAGAACCTATCAAATCTACTATATGAACAAGTTTGAAGCCAAGAGATTCGAAAAACTGTGCCTGTTTTAGAGGAGAATTCTTATAGTAAGTTACGTTTTCAAAATTTCCTTTTGTTAACCTTACTACTTTGTCTTCGAAGATGTCAATTGCCGGAATTATAATCATAGCTGTATAAAGTTTTTTAAAATTTTTAAACCTGCATCCGCGGATTTTTCAGGATGAAACTGAACTCCATAAAAATTATTCCTTTCTAGAGACGCTGAAAAGTTAACATCATTAACACTAGTTGATGTGGTATATTCTATTTGAGGAACATAAAACGAATTTGCAAAATAGAATCTTTCTCCATTCTTAATTCCCTCAAACAATTTGCTATTGGTTTTGATCTCAATGTCGTTCCATCCAATATGAGGAACCTTAGTCCGTGTATCATCAAATCTTTCAACATTAGCAGGAAAAATACCAAGACACGGAACATCGCCTTCTTTTGAGTGGTCTGTCATCAATTGCATTCCCAGACAAATTCCCAAGATTGGTTTCTTTATCATTCTGAGCACAGGAAATAGATTAAGTTTGTGAAGTTGTCTAATTGCAAATGAAGCTTCTCCTACGCCGGGGAAAATAACTCTGTCTGCTTTTATTATTTCTGTCTCACTTTTCGTGATAACAAAGTTTACATTAAGTTCATTCAGTGCATTTGTAACCGAAGCAACATTACCTGCTCCGTAATCAATTACAGCTATCATAAAACTCCTTTTGTGGTTGGTAAATTTCCTTTGCTCCTTTCATCTAAACGGCAAGCTTCATTTAAAGCCTTTGCAAAAGCTTTAAAAATTGATTCGATCTTATGATGGTCATTTTTCCCATTAGCTCTTATGTAAATATTTGCATGCAACCCTGACGACAAACCTCTGAAAAACTCTTTAACCAATTCGGTTGGAAGTTCGCCCACTTTTTCTCTTTTGAATTCCACTTTGTAATTCAAATATGCTCTCCCGCCCAAATCTATTGAGCATGCAGCAACTGAATCGTCCATGGGGAGAAAGAATCCATATCTCTTGATTCCCTCTTTATTTCCTAAAGCTTCACTCAATGCTTGCCCAAGTGTAATTCCTACATCTTCAACAGTATGATGTTCATCTACATGTAAGTCCCCTTTACAAATTATTTGCAAATCCAAATTTGCATGCTTAGCAATTTGCTCTAGCATGTGGTCAAAAAATCCAAGGCCAGTTTTTATCTTTGCTTTCCCACTCCCATCAAGAGAAACCTCTAGGCTGACGTTTGTTTCTTTTGTACTTCTTTGCTTGGTTGAACTCCGTGAGGATTTAACTATCTGCTCTACAGCCTTTTCAAAACTCTTAACTTTATGTTTACCATTTACTACTACCGTCTTGTTCTTAATTTTTATAGAACAAGTATTTTGACCATTTACACTGTTAGACTTTTTTAGTTTAATTTTTTCAAGGCTAAGGGTTTTTTCAAGGATATTATTTTGAGTAAAATCTCTGCCTTCAACTTCTATTGTATATTTTTTATTCGAGAGTTCTTTCAGTCCACTTATCAATCCATCAGATAAAGGTTTCTTTAAATCAAAAAAACGTTTATCAATTATAACTTTCTTCATAATAATTAGTTCTTATGCTAAACTCTTGATAGTTTTTATCAAAAAATCATTTTCTTCCTCGTTGCCAACTGATATTCTTATACAGTTTTCAAGCTTAGGCTGATTACTTCTATCTCTTATAACAATACCTTTCTTAAATAATTCATTTTTTATCTTTTCAGCATCTTTAAATTTAATCAAAAGAAAGTTAGCATCAGAATTATAAATCTTTAGAACAACCGGCGATTTTTCAAGTTCATCACCTATTTTTTTCCTTTCCTTCAATAGATGTTTCACAAACTCATCTTTCCTTTTATAATTCTCCATGGCTCTGGCAACTACATAACGTGTCAACGAATTAATATTGTAAGGGGCTTTTACCTTAAACAAAATTTTAATGATTTCCTCATTTGCAATACAATATCCAAGTCGGATTCCCGCCAGTCCCCATGCTTTGGAAAAAGTTCTAAGCAAAACAAGATTTGGAAGATTTTTTACTTCTTCTATCAAACTGTTACCCGGGGAAAAATCCATGTAGGCTTCGTCAACAACGACTATAGAATTTAAATCTTTGCAAAGCTGGATGACAATTTCCTTATTTAATAAATTCCCGGTGGGATTATTTGGAGAACAAAGAAAAATTAGTTTCACATTTTTATCGTAAACTTTTTTGATTGCATCAATATTTATTTGGAATTCATCGTCAAGAAAAGTATTTATAGTTTCTATATTATTTATATCAGAAGCAACTTTATACATTCCATAGGTTGGTTCTGGAATTATAACTTTATCTTTTTGTGGTTCACAAAAAATACGAATAAGTAAATCTATTATTTCATCAGAGCCAACGCCGAAGAATAGATTTTCTTTTTTTATTTTGTAATAATCGCCCACACATTTTATCAAATCATTCTGGTGCGGGTCAGGGTATCTATTTAATTTTAATTCAGAAATATCATTAAAAGTAGAGCCAATGC
>JBJKPP010000084.1:0-10882 GCA_046706145.1 Ignavibacteriaceae bacterium
CCTCTAAAAGAATAAATTGATTGTGAATCATCCCCAACAACCATAATATTCTTATTAATTTGTGTTAGTTCTTTTATAATCTCAGCCTGCAGCTTGTTTGTATCCTGATATTCATCAACCATTACAAAATTTATCGTTCTTAAAAAAGATTTTGCTGATGGTAACATTTCGAACAAAAATTTCAAGAGATACAATAATAAATCATCGTAATCGAGCAGATTGTTTTTGTTTTTATAATCGACATAAATTTTCTGAACGTCAAGAATTTTATCAATTTCTTCCATGAAGTGCGGGTAGTCGGCAGCTATTATTTCTTCAACTTTTTTATTGGTGTTGACACTTAGACTAAAAACTTTATTTAGGGTTTGTTTGTTTGGAAAGCGTTTCTCTTTTGAGACGAATCCAGCCTGCGTGCGTATTAGATTAATGACATCCGTACTGTCAGTCTGATCAAGAATAGTAAATGAGGAGTCTAAACCGACAACTTTTGCATATTTTCGTAAGGTTAAATTTGCAAACGAGTGAAACGTTCCCCCGTTTATCTTTGAGCATCTATTATCTAATAAAATAGAAGCCCTGTTCATCATTTCGTTTGCTGCTTTTCTGGTGAAAGTTAGAAGTAAAATTGACTTGGGGTCATCACCGGATTCAACCAATCTGGCAACTCTGTAAACCAGGGTTCTGGTTTTTCCTGTACCGGCGCCTGCTATAATCAGGTAGGACCCTTCCATGGCTGAGGCCGCTTCGAATTGTGCTGGGTTCAGCTCATTTTTATAATTTATTGTGAATTTTGATTCGTCAATCTGTTTTTTAAGATTGGAGCGTTCATTTATTCGTTTTAAAGTATATTTTTTAGTAATCATAAGTGAAGCGGCAGATGTCAAAATCTCAATCAAAAATGATTTATTCTTTCAATTATAAGGATTATATTTCGTAAAATAAATCAGTAGATTAGGTTCAACTAATTTGTTATTTATTATCTTTTATAACCTTATATCTGCATTTTACTTTTATAAATAATTGTATATTCTTAGGACAGCAATTAGATAATAGTACAATCCCAATTAGAGACTTCAGCCAATACTTAGAGAATTCAGTAATTTGTGCAACAACTGTTTGGCACTATTACTGAAACTATTTGTATATCGGTTGGTATAATATTTGAAAATTTTAATTATTTGAGGCTTTTGAACCAATATTTACTATACTTGATTGCTTAATTCGCAATTTATATATTTAACAAAGCTATTGAGGGTAAATTGAGCTTGCCTATCGGCAGGCAGGCCTCGAAGCTGAAAATTGTTAAGAAAAGAGGTTTTTACAAATGGATGGAAATTTTTCCGATAGACTTCAGGATGTCATCAGGCTGAGCAGAGAAGAAGCTCTTAGACTCGGTCATGATTACATAGGCACGGAACATTTACTTCTGGGTATAATTAGAGAGGGCCAGGGTGTTGCAGTACGTATCCTGAGAAACTTGGATTGTGATTTGATTAAGCTTAAGAAAACCGTTGAGGATACTGTTAGAACATCTGGTGGTACGTTAACAATTGGAAACATACCACTAACTAAACAAGCCGAAAAAGTTTTGAAAATTACTCAAATAGAATCAAAAATTTATAAAGCAGATGTTATTGGAACAGAACATCTCTTGCTTTCTTTATTAAGAGATGAAGATAATATCGCAACTCAAATTTTGCATCAATTCAATGTTACTTACGATGCTGCAAGAGCAGAGTTAAATTCTATGCTAAGTAATAAGGGAGCAAAAGATACTTCCGGTCAAACTGTACCGCCGCCGGATAGAAAGATAGAGAGGACTAAAACTCCTGTTTTAGATAACTTTGGAAGAGATTTAACCAAGCTGGCTGGTGAAGATAAACTAGATCCAGTTGTTGGACGTGAAAAAGAAATTGAGAGAGTTGCACAAATTCTTAGTAGAAGAAAAAAGAACAATCCTGTTTTAATTGGTGAGCCGGGAGTTGGTAAAACGGCTATTGCTGAGGGATTGGCTTTAAGAATAATGCAGAAGAAAGTACCAAGGATTTTACAGGAAAAAAGAGTTGTAACTTTGGATTTGGCTGGATTGGTTGCCGGTACAAAATACAGAGGTCAATTTGAAGAGAGAATGAAAGCTCTGATGAATGAGCTTGAGAAAGCTTCAGATGTTATATTATTTATCGATGAGCTTCATACAATTGTTGGCGCTGGTGGTGCTTCTGGTTCGCTTGACGCATCAAATATGTTTAAGCCGGCTCTTGCCAGAGGCGACATACAATGTATTGGTGCAACAACTATGGATGAGTACAGAAAATATATAGAAACAGATGGTGCGCTCGATAGAAGATTCCAAAAAGTGATTGTTGATCCGCCTAGTTATAATGAAACAATTAGAATTCTCGAAAACATAAAATCTAAATACGAAGAACATCATCATGTTAGATATACTGATGAAGCAATAGAATCTGCAGTGAAGCTCAGCAATCGTTACATTACTGACAGACATTTACCAGATAAAGCTATCGATGTTATCGATGAAGCTGGTTCCAGAGTTCACATGGGTAACTTTGAAGTTCCCAAAGAAGTTTTGGATTTGGAAGAGCAAATTGAAAAAGTTCGCCAGGAAAAAACTTCTGTTGTTAAAAAGCAGGATTATGAAGAAGCAGCCCGGTTGAGAGATAGAGAAAGGAATCTTCAGGCAGATCTTGAACTTGCAAAAAGAGAATGGGATGCGAAAACGAAAGATATAGTGCATGATGTAAGTGAGGAAGATATTGCAACGGTTGTTGCTATGATGACAGGTATTCCTGTAAATAGAGTTGCTCAAACAGAATCTGAAAAACTTCTAAAGATGAGCGAGGCTCTTAAGAGACAGATCATTGGACAGGATGAAGCAGTAACCAAACTAACAAAGGCGATAAGAAGAACCAGAGCAGGATTAAAGAATCCGAACAGACCAATTGGAAGCTTTGTTTTTCTTGGTCCAACTGGTGTTGGAAAGACGGAACTTTGTAAGGCTCTTGCGAGATATCTTTTTGATTCAGAGGACGCACTTGTAAGAATTGATATGAGCGAGTATATGGAGAAGTTCTCAGTTTCACGTTTAGTTGGTGCCCCTCCGGGATACGTTGGTTATGAGGAAGGCGGGCAGCTAACCGAAAGGGTTAGAAGGAGACCTTATTCAGTCGTTTTGTTTGATGAAATTGAAAAAGCTCATTCTGATATATTCAATATTCTTTTGCAGGTTCTGGATGATGGCGTCTTAACAGATAGTCTCGGCAGAAAAGTAGATTTTAAGAATACGATTATTATCATGACCTCAAATATTGGAGCTAGGGATATTAAAAATATTGGTTCCTTTGGATTCGGTAGTGAGAAAAGTGAAGATAAATATACTAGCCTTAAGAATACAGTAGAAGGCGCAATGAAGCAACTATTCAATCCGGAATTTCTTAATAGAATTGACGAGACGATAGTTTTTAGAAATCTTGAAAGAGAAGATATTCTTAAGATCATTGACATTGAATTGGAAGACTTACTGAAAAATGTTCATGAGCACAAAATGGAATTGATTCTTGATGAGCAAGCAAAAAACTTTTTGGTTGATAGAGGATTTGATCAGAAGTTTGGTGCAAGACCATTGAAGAGAGCTATTCAAAAATATGTTGAAGATCCGTTAGCTGAAGAAATTCTCAAAGGTTCCTTTAAAGAAGGAACAAGAATACTTGGCAAGCACCCTGAAAATGCCGATGAATTAGTTTTCATAGATGAAAATTTTGATGTGAAGATACCTAATGAAGAAGAACAAAAAACTGACACAGGTGATTCAAAATAATATAATTAGGAAATAATTGTGATAAAGAAGCGTATTAATTTCTTTTAATACGCTTTTTTTATATTATTACTGCAAGGAAGAAATATGTTAATTGATGAAAGGAGTTACAAATGGCTTTGCTAAGTAAAGAAGAAATAGAACAGAATACAAGGAAATTGGAAGGTTGGAATTACACCGACAGCCACATAGAAAAGGTTTATGAATTGAAGGACTTTAAATCAGCCCTAGGATTCATAAATAGTATTGGTGAAGAAGCTGAAAAAATGGATCATCATCCGGACATTTTTCTTCATTCCTATAATAAGGTTAAGATTACGCTTTCTACACACAGTGCAGGTGGTGTAACGGGTAATGATTTTAAGCTTGCGGAGAAAATTGAGAACTTGCCTACCAGCAGGCAGGCTTAGCTTAATGAGCAATAGACTCGAATCTTTACTTGAACTTCATAAGAAAGACCCAACAGATTCGTTTCTGAATTATGGTATTGCATTAGAATATGCGTCAGCAGGTGATTATGATAAAGCTGAGCATTTCTTGAAACAGCTTTTGGAGGGCGATCCTGCTTACGTACCAGCCTATATGCAGTATGCTCAATTACTAGAAAAACAAAATAGAATCGAGGAAGCAAAACAGGTTTACAATAAAGGGATTAAAACTGCCCAAAATTCGAACGATCGAAAATCAGCAAATGAAATGCAGGAGTTTTTAGATGAGCTTGAGTGAAGAGGAAATTCTAGAAATCTTTAAGAAAACTGAAGCACTTTTGGAAGGCCACTTTTTACTAACTTCGGGAAGACATAGTAATATTTATTTCCAGTGTGCAAAAGTTCTACAGCATACTGAATGCACAACAAAAATATGTGAACTGATTTTTAATAGATTTAAAGAATCAAATATAGATACAATAATTTCTCCGGCTATTGGTGGAATTGTTGTAGGACAAGAAGTAGCGAGGCAGTTAAACAAAAGATTCATTTTTGCAGAGAGAGAAGACAAGAACTTAACTTTGAGACGGGGCTTTTCCTTGAGTGAGGGTGAAAAAGTTCTGGTTTGTGAGGATGTGATAACTACAGGAGGTTCTGTCTTTGAGGTGATTGATATAGTAAAGAATAATAAAGCTCAGGTTATCGGAGTGGCCTCAATTGTTGATAGGAGCAATGGAAAAGTTGATTTTGGTTATCCTTTTTTCCCCACTTTACGCTTGGATGCAAAATCGTATTCAGCTGATGAATGTGAATTATGCAAAAAAAACATCCCTCTTACTAAACCTGGTTCTAGAAAAACCTTCACTAAATAGGTTAAATTTATGAAAAAAGTAAAAGTGTTCCTGTTTATATTTCTCTTCTCATCTTTAGTTTTCGGTCAAGTAAAGTTCAATGAGTATTTCTACAATAAGACTCTGAGAATCGATTATTATCATACAGGTAATTTTAATGAGGACTCTTATTCAATTGACAGGTTAAAAGAAGAACCTTATTGGGGTGGAACAAAAACAAACTTAATCGATCCATACGATTATGGCTATTATAAAATAGAGGTCTTTGACGACAGCAGTGGTCAGGAAATTTACTCTACTTCGTACAACACCTTGTTCCAGGAATGGAGAACTACTGCTGAATCAAAAAAGACTACAAAAACTTTTAGCGAGACTGTAACAATTCCTTATCCGAAACATGATATAACCGTAGAATTTTTCTCAAGGGATAAGGATAATAAATTTCAGAAAAAATTTACCTATCACATCAATACCAAAAGTTACTTTATTTCTTCAGAAAGAGATGATGTGTTTCCAGTACTTAAAATTCTGTATAACGGGGATTCTGCAAACAAAGTAGATATCGTAATAATTCCTGATGGATATACGAAAGATGAAATGAATGATTTTAAGGCAGACTGCGAAAAATTTGTGAAAGATTTTTTTAGTGTTTCACCTTTAAAAGAAAATAAAGACAAATTTAATATTTGGGCAGTGCTGGCTCCTTCTGAGCAGTCCGGCACCGATATTCCCGCAAAACATATCTGGAAAAAAACATTACTCAACACTAGTTTTTATACTTTTGATGAAGAAAGGTATTTGATGACCGAAGATAATAAGATGGTGAGAAATGTCGCTGCTAATGCTCCTTATGATCAAATTTATATATTAGTAAATACAAGCAAATACGGCGGCGGAGCAATATTTAACTATTATTGCTGCAGTTCAACTAAAAACCAGGCGTCGGGTAAAGTTTTTGTTCATGAATTTGGTCATGGGTTTGCAGGATTAGGTGATGAATACTCCGAAAAAGATTCACCTTATAAATATTTATATAATTTAAAAGTCGAACCTATTCCTCCAAACTTGACAACGCTGGTTGATTTCGCTTCCAAATGGAAAGACTTGGTTGATCCATCTACTCCTATTCCGACACCCGATACACCTCAATACAAAGATAAAGTTGGAGCTTTTGAAGGAGGTGGTTATTTAGAAAAGGGAATATACAGACCCATGGAAAATTGCATAATGAGAAGCCTTAGCGCTGATGGCTTTTGTAAAGTTTGCAGCAGGACTATACAAAGATTCATAGATTTTTATACAAAGTAAAATTAAGCTTGTGCAGCCCAAGACTATATTTTGACCCTGTTTTCGAGACGAAGTTGAAACGTCTTCCGTGGAATTTACCTTTAGAAAAATGGAAGCCGCGAGGTTTTTCCTTTATAGATTACCGTAAAGGGATGTCCAGACACACAGTAAGATTTATAAGGGTACAGGGTTCAGCCTTAGCCATTAAACAAACCGGAGAATATTTTGCCAGGTTCGAAATCGCGAACCTGAAAAAACTGTTACAAATGGGAATCCACACCCTGATTCCTGCCGGTTATGCAGTTTTCGATGATAAACCTATTGAAATAAAAACACAGACAGGTAATTTTTTCGAAAAAAATGATAGGGCATATGTGGTAACTGTCTTGGAAGACAAGGCTCTACCGGACTCATATTTATTTAGATTAAACTTTGAAGAGAAGAACAGGAAAAGAATTTGGATTGCAGTTGCTGAACTTTTAGCTTCAATTCATCACAGCAACATTTATTGGGGTGATGCTTCGCTTGCAAATATTTTAATTAAATTTATCAAGGAAACAGACGAAAAAAGTAGGAAAAGAACTGTATTAAAAGCTTTCCTCGCTGATGCTGAAACTTTAGAAACTCAAAATCATCTTTCACGCCGTTTGAGAAAGGAAGAGCTGAACTTCTTTTTTGAGTCTATGGATTGGCTTTATCAAGATTTTGTTCTGGGTGGTAATAAACGTCGTAAAACTATTGCTATTGAAGACAAAAAATTTATCCTGAAAAATTATAATAAGTATTATAGACTTTTTAGAGAAATTGAAAAGTTTGAAAGTGACACAAGTCTTAGCACCAAAAAATATTTTAGATTAATAGATGATCTTAATACTTTAAAATCTCTTAGAAAACAAATAGACGAACACAAGTGGTATTTAAATGAAAAACAATCTATAGAAATTGATTTGAAAGAAGCTTCACAAAAATGGCTGAATGATATTTATCTTCCAATAATTTCTGAACTTGAGAAGTTAAACCTATTCGAATACTTTGATTTTAAGACTACTGTAGATCTCTACAGAGACATTATGACCCACAAACACTATCTTAGTGAAAAAGCTAAAACGGATGTTGGAATTGATGCAGCGGCAATGGATTACTGCAATAAATATTCTGCTGACAAATCACTAATTTTGTCTATGCAGAGAAAATTTAATTATTTAAAGAACCACTTCGAGAAACTATATGGATCAAAGAAAATTATATAGAACAGTAGAATCTATAGCTTCCCAAAGATTGAATTTGGATGAAGTAGATATGTTAATTGAAACTCTGAATCAAATTGTGAAAAATGAATCAATTGATGTAAATGGTGGAAGAATCTGGAAACTAAATCCTGACACCGGTGATTATCAACTTTTATATCAGACAGGCAACGTAAGGGAAATTGAACATGATTTTAAAATAAATGTGAGAAACTACCCATTATTTGATTTGCTCTCGAAGGAGAGAACCATTGTTGGGAGGGAGACAGATGAAATTTTGCAGCAAAAAGGCATCATGAAATTTTCTGCATCCGGAGTAGGTGATAAAGTAAAAATAGATGATAAACAGTATTACGAATATTTGTTGGCATTGAACAAGGATGATATAGACGATGACTTTAGAATAATGCTGAGTATTATTGCAACTTCGCTAACATCACAAATAAAACAAAGAAGATACAGAGAAAGAGCCAAGGTATTTAAAGCTGATCTGGATAAAGGACGAGAACTTCAAAAAAGTATACTTCCTCAGCATGAATTTAGCTTTCAAAGCTATGAGATGTTTGGGGTTACTGATCCTGCAGAAATTGTTGGTGGCGATTTTTATGATTACCTGGAAATCGGGGATGAGGATGAAAGGGTAGGAATAGTAGTTGGTGATGCCGCAAGTAAAGGTGTTAGTGCATCTGCGGAAGCAATGTATATTTCAGGAGCGGTAAGGATGGCAAGCAGCTTTGAAATCAAAATTGGTCCTCTTATGAAAAGAACTAATCAACTTGTTAATAAAATCTTTGCGGACGACCGTTTTGCTTCCTTATTCTATGGGGAACTATCAACAGATAGGAGTGGATTATTCCTATATTCAAATGCTGGGCATAATCCGCCTATTTTTGTTAAAAAAGACTCGAATGATATTAAAAGACTTGAACCAACAGGCCCTGTTTTGGGACCTGCTCCACATTCCAAATATACTATAGACAGCATAAATTTTGGCCCTGGTGATGCGCTTCTGATTTTTTCTGATGGTGTAACTGATTCTGCAAATTCTAAATTTGAAGGTTATGGTGAGGAGAGATTAATTAAGACTTTTCAAAAGCACAAACATTTAACCCCGAAAGAAATTGTATATGCAATTTTGGATGATGTTGTTAAGTACTCTAAAAATGGTGAATATAACGATGACAAAACTCTGGTAGTTATAAAGAAAACTCGTTAGTGTGACATAACTTATTTTATTCCTCTCGAAAAATTTTATTTTACAAATTGATTCAACGATTGAAGAGGTAAAGAAATGATTATTACGATAAATCCGGCCACAGGAAAGCAGATAAGAACATATCAATATTTTTCCGATAGTAAGGTTAATTCTTTAATTAAAAAGGTTAACAACGCCTTGGAGGAATGGAAATCCGTTGGTTTTGCTGAGCGTTCTGAAAAGATGAAAAATGTTTCAAAAATTCTTAGAGAGAAAAAAGAATTCTTAGGAAAAATTATCTCTACAGAAATGGGAAAACCTTTTCAGCAGTCGATGGGTGAAGTTGAGAAATGCGCTTGGTCTTGTGATTATTTTGCGGATAATTCGGAGAAATTTCTACGGGACGAAATAATAATGACAGATGCGAAAGAAAGTTATGTATCTTATCAGTCGATCGGTATCGTCTTAGCTATAATGCCATGGAATTTTCCTTTCTGGCAGGTTTTCAGATTTGCTGCACCAAATCTCATGGCAGGGAATGCGGCGATATTGAAACATGCTCCTGGCACTACGCAGTGTGGATTTGAGATTGAAGAAATATTTAAAGAAGCAGGATTTGTTGAAAATATTTTTAGGACTATTGTCTATCCTGAAGAAAAAATGAAAGACGTAATTGGCAACAAAGATATAAAAGCGGTTACTTTAACAGGAAGTGTAAAAGCTGGAAAATCCGTAGCAAAATATGCTGGATCATTTTTGAAGAAAACTGTCCTGGAGCTTGGTGGAAGTGATCCCTATGTTGTTTTGGATGATGCCGATTTGGAGAAAGCAGTAAATACGTGCGTAACTTCGCGCTTAATTAATTCCGGGCAGAGTTGCATTGCTGCAAAAAGGTTTATCGTTGTGGATTCGGTTTATGAAAAATTTGAGGAGATGTTTGTGGAAACAATGGGTTCAAAAAAGATGGGTGATCCATTTGAAGAAGGAGTCGATTTGGGTCCAATAGCCGCCTTCAGGTTGAGAGACAACCTTCATAGGCAAGTGAAAAAAAGTTTTGCGGGCGGCGCTAAGATTGTATTAGGCGGAGAAATTCCAAAGAATGAAGGAGCTTTTTACCCGCCGACAGTTCTGACAAAAGTTAAAAAAGGTATGCCTGCTTATGGTGAAGAAATTTTTGGGCCCGTTGCTGCTTTGATAAAGGTAAGGAATGAAGACGAAGCAATCAAAACTGCGAATGACACTAATTACGGATTAGGAGCGGCGGTTTTTACGTCGGACTTAGACAAGGGAAGAGAAATAGCTGAAAAAAAATTATTAGCAGGTTCTTGCTTTGTAAACGAATTTGTCAAATCTGACCCAAGATTGCCTTTTGGTGGAATTAAAGAATCTGGCTACGGCAGAGAACTTTCTCCTTTTGGCATCAAAGAATTTGTTAATGCAAAGACAATTTACATCAAGTAGATCTTCATTTTTACTTCTCAAATATTATCTTCTTAAATGGGGATTGTTTAAGGGAAGTCGCACACTATTGAATCATAACCGTAGAATTTCATTTCAGAAGTTTTAGTTTTTTTATATTTGTTGATATAATTTGTGTTTTCACGTGCTTTTTGCACAGTGGATAACTCTCAAATATTAATTTTAAAATCATAATATAGGAAGAATATCTTATGGCTGAAAAAACTATATTCGGAAAATTAAATGACGGACGTGAAGTTTATCTTTTTTCTCTTGAGAATAGACATAAAACAAAAGTTAACATTATTAATTATGGGGCAATTGTAACTAATATTTTCGCAAAAGATAAAAGAGGTGACATTGAAGATGTTGTTTTAGGATATGATACCCTGGACGGATATGTAAACGATAAATCGTTTTTTGGTGCAATTGTAGGAAGATACGGAAATCGCATTAATAAAGGGAGATTTCAAATTGAGGGAAAAGAATATCAACTAACTATTAATAATGGAGAAAATCATCTACACGGAGGTCCTGAAGGATTTTATAAAGCGCTTTGGGAAGTTGAATCTTATAATAATTTA
>JBJKPP010000085.1:0-16352 GCA_046706145.1 Ignavibacteriaceae bacterium
GTTCCATTAGAAAAGACAAGCCGTTATGCAAAGATCAGAGCCTTCCTTATGAAATTTAGATTTCCTCTTGTGTTGCTCGGTATAATGCTTTCAACTTTACATCAATCATCGTTAGGGTCTTTGTTTCTGATAATGCCTTATAGACTTTATCCTTTATGGTATTCACATATACTTCCTGTTGAATTCTTTATTTCCGCAATAGCTCTTGGCTTAATGATAGTTGCCTTTGAAACACTTATATCCCACTGGATATATCATCGCAAACCGGAGACGGAGCTTGTTGGTAAACTATGCAGAGCAGCAGTATGGGTTCTTGCTATATACTTTTTCACAAAGATGATTGACATTTTTGTCGAGGGAAAGGTAGATATTATTTTCAACGGAAGTTGGCAAAGCAATCTTTTCATTGTAGAAGTTTTAGTATCAACGTTGATACCTGCGGCGATGTTTTCCACACCTAAGCTAAGTAGAATTAGTACTGTGCAATGGACAGGCTCAATAATGGTGATAATAGGAATGGTGCTTAACCGGATGGACGTCGGTGGATTAGCCATGGTAAATTCCACCGCTTCGTACACACCTTCATGGACAGAAATTGTTATAAGCCTAGGGATTGTATCCTTAGTCGCCTTAGTCTTTTTATTTGCCATTGAGAATTTTAAAGTTTGGGATACACCACCAGAGGATTCTGAATCGCTGCCCCACACCCAGCCTACATTTGACGGTTCTTCTAAAACGTGGTTAGGTACTCCTGGCACTGCATCCCTGACTGTACATACTTTTGCATTTGTCATAAGCTTTGGCATTGGTATGGCATTATTTTCCGGAAGTCATCTGCATAGTAAAGGCGTTAACAGGATAACGGTTGCACCAGCTTCAGGTATTGATACTCTTCGAATAAATGGAAACAAAGACGATCAGTTTGTCGATTTTCCTCATTCGTCTCATATTTCCTGGCTTAAGACTCACATTTCATCAATCGGTAAAGACAGTTGCGATATTTGTCATCACCTGAGTTTACCTGGTGAAATGTTAAGTAACTGTTCGGAATGTCATACAAGCATGTACGCTCAGGTAGATTTTTTTAGACACGATTGGCATACATCTAGCACTGGGGCAAATCTTAAGTGCGATGATTGTCATACGCCAGGTATAACTAGGAACGCACTCTCGGCCAAGAATTGTACAGATTGCCATGCCACTTACGATTCGGTTGCAAATCAAGCAAAGCCTCCGGCAGAACGGTATTACATTCCTTCATACACTGATGCTATGCACAATTTGTGTGTTTCCTGCCATAGGATTGAATCAAAGATAGTAAAGGATAAGCCGGATCTTGCGCAATGTTCAACATGTCATAAAACACAGCTGCCTGATAGCTTAATAGCAGGTATGAAATGGAAGATCAACTTACCACATTTTGACAATGTAATTCTTCCCGCACTTAAGTCAGTAAAAATGGAAACAAAGTTAAACGATGTGATTAAAGAAAATAAGTAATCGTTCCTATTGTCTTTAATTTCATTGTTGTAACAGAATGTGTCTGATATTATTCATAACCACTCACAATTCTTAGTGGCTAATTTTCTTTTCAAATTATGTTAATAGTCTCAATAATCTTAAATTCAAATAAATTTTTCTACCTTCAGTAGCCTTCTAGATTATTATTTAAAGTGAAATTTTAATAAGCTGATTCTCAACATAGATAAGAATTTTTTCATTTATGATAAACCTTTCTATGTAAATCATTACAATTAAAGATAAAATAAGCCTTTTCTGTTGGTATATGTTTTGAAACTGCTATGAATTAAAAGAAATGTAAAGTTGGGGAAAAGTCATAATGTTTCTTGAAGGAAATCAAACAGATTTAACTTGTCCCTTCTGCAGAAGTTCTAAAATAATAAAACATGGAAAAACCTCAGCAGGTATCCAGCGTTATCGTTGTCTTTATTGTCACAAAACTTGGGTACCAAGCAAGGTTTTGAAACATGAGCCTGATATTGGCGCTTTAACAGAAGCATATTTAAGTGGTAACTCATATAGAGAACTCTGCTCAGTTTATCATACCTCTCCAATTAGAATAAATCAAAAAATTAGAGATTATTTAATTGGTTGTCCATCGTGGGAAGAATATCTGGATGCATGCAGTCCAAATCACGAGGCACGTTTGGTTCATCTGGTCGGCAAAAAATTTAAATGTACTTTGAGCGGTAATAGGGAGCACACAATGTATCTGGCTTTAGCTATAGACGCATTATCCACAGTTGTGCTTGGTTTTGAAATTGGTAAGAGAGACTCAACCGAGCTCTGGACGACGCTGCTTGACCGCATGAACTGCCGTGGATTTGTTTGTCCTACGTTTATGTCTTACGGATTTAAAACAATTGATGAAGCTTTGCAAATTGTTTTTCCTTATTCGGCAAATTATAACAATTTTACGAGAGCACGTTATGATAAATTATTGAAGACTGAGTTATACAGTTTTCCTGATACAAAAAAAATGATGCAGGAGGCTATAGATGCTTATAAAGAAAACAATGCTTCTCATCTTGAAAATTACATGGTGATATTTAAAGATAAAAGGATGAAACAAATTGTTTATAATTCAGAGGAACAATTTATCAATCGACTCGAAGAGAGAATAAATGATAGAGCACAAATTCGTTTCGAAGGACTATGCTCTGCCTTTCAAAAAAGATTTGAAAAATTTCATATGATAAAATATGATCCATGGCCTGTCATAAACGGATGGATAGCCCGGTGGATGCTTGTTCCTTTGACTATCGGTTTTAGCAGACTTTCATTATACCTGCAGCGTCCCTATAAAACTAATTTTAGAAATTTTAATTGTGGAACACTTCCTACGACTGCTGATCTTCCAATAAGCAGTTCAGCAATGAAAACTTTTGTAGTTGAACTGGCCGTAAGATCACTGCACATTCCTACCACCTTTGAATGCAACACTTAGAATACAAAACCTCAATTTGTATTGTTTTTCCTGACCTTCATTTATAAGTTTTATGCAGAATTAATGTGTAAAATTCTCACTGAGATGAAGAATGAACGACATTGGGAAATAAAACAAATAGGTGAAATGAGTTCTTTTTCATCTGTAAAAACAGTATAAAAAGAGGAGATAAAATGGCTGAGAAAAAACGCGAAACACCAAAATTAGATGAGCTTGAAAAGGGTGCGTGGCCAAGTTTTGTTAAAGAAATTAAAACCGCAGCCGAGAAAAATCCAATGGCAAATGATCTTCTTGGACAGCTTGAAAAGTCATATGAAGAAAAAATCGGCCACTGGAAACACGGTGGTATAGTAGGAGTTCTTGGTTATGGCGGAGGAGTTATTGGACGGTACTCAGATATACCGGAAGAATTTCCGAATATTTCCCATTTTCACACATTTCGTATAAATCAACCTGCGGGTTGGTTTTATACTTCTGATGTTTTGAGAAAGTTATGTGACATCTGGGAAAGACACGGTTCTGGCTTAACTAATATGCATGGTTCAACTGGAGATATTATTTTTCTCGGAACAAAAACTGAAGAACTGGAACCAACTTTTCAGGAATTAACTGAGCTTGGATTCGATCTTGGAGGATCTGGTTCTGATGTAAGAACACCGAGTTGCTGTTGCGGCAAAGCGCGCTGCGAGTGGGCTTGTTACGATACTATGGGATTAACTTATTTCCTGACAATGCATTATCAGGATGAGCTTCATAGACCTGCTTTCCCGTATAAATGGAAATTTAAAATGTCCGGATGTCCCAACGATTGTGTAGCTGCTGCTGCTCGCGCAGACATGTCAATCATAGGAACATGGAAAGATGATATCCAGGTAAACAAAGATGTTGTTACAGAGTACGCTAAATCCGGGTTTAATATTCAAAGAGATGTAGTTGGTAATTGTCCAGCTAAATGTATGGAATGGGATGGTAAGGAAATTAAAATTGATAATAAAGCTTGTGTGAAGTGCATGCATTGTATTAATACTATGCCGAAAGCTCTCTCGCCCGGAAAAGAACGCGGGGCTTGTATCTTAATTGGATCTAAAGCACCTATCCTTGAAGGAGCGCTGCTTTCTTCTGTTCTGATTCCATTTATAAAACTTGAATCTCCTTATAAGGAACTTATTGACCTCGTTGAGAGGATACATGAGGTTTGGTCGGAGAATGGTAAGAATCGAGAAAGAGTTGGTGAGTTTATTCAGAGAGTTGGAATGGGCAATTTCCTAGAAGCAATCGGAGTTGAGCCGATTCCTGAAATGATTGCTCATCCAAGAGAAAATCCATACGTCTTCTATGAAGAGTATTTTGAGGAAGACGGTGAGGAGACAGAAAAGGAAGAAACAAAGTAATTAATCCCGGTAAATCGGGCACATAAAAAATTTATTGAAATTAAGATTACACTTAATGAGGACTTAAAAAATGGCTGAAGAAAAAAAGAAAAGGGTCACTGATATTGGTCCACCCCATTACGAAAAATTTTTACCACCAATTATTAAAGAAAACTACGGGAAATGGAAATATCATGAGATATTAAAACCTGGAGTTATGGTTCATGTTTCGGAAACCGGAGCAAAACTGTTCACGGTACGTGCAGGTTCCCCTAGATTGATCAGCATAGATAAGATAAGAGCTTATGCTGATTTAGCCGATAAATATTGCGATGGATATCTAAGATTTACCAGTCGGCATAACGTTGAATTTTTGCTTACAGACGAGAAAAAGATAGAACCATTAGTAAATGATCTGCATGCTTTAGGGCATCCAGTAGGAGGTATGGGAAACTCAATTTCTAGTATAGTGCATACTCAAGGCTGGGTTCACTGTCATTCGGCTGCTACGGATGCATCCGGTATAGTTAAATCGGTGATGGACGAGCTAATAGAGTATTTCACAGAGATGAAATTGCCAGCCAAGTTAAGAATAGCTCTAGCATGCTGTTTGAATATGTGCGGCGCAGTTCATTGTTCCGATATAGCGATTCTTGGCATTCATAGACGTCCACCAAGAGTAAGCAAGGATAGACTAAATGCAATGTGTGAGATTCCATCTGTAGTATCAGCTTGCCCCACAGCAGCTATTAGACCAGTAACTGTCGGTGGGAAACAAACTGTAGAGGTTATAGAAGAAAGATGTATGTTCTGCGGAAACTGCTACACTGTTTGTCCGGCAATGCCGTTGAACGATCCTTTGAACGATGGTGTTTCAATTTGGGTAGGTGGAAAAGTTTCGAATGCGAGGAGCGAACCAATGTTCTCAAAATTGGCAATTCCGTTTTTGCCGAACAATCCACCGAGATGGCCTGAAGTTGTTGATGCAGTTAAAAACCTGGTGGAAGTTTGGGCGCAAAATGCCAGGCCATATGAAAGAATGGGCGAGTGGATAAATCGTGTCGGTTGGCCGAGATTTTTCGAACTGACTGGAATTCCTTTCCAGAAAGAACACATAGATGATTTCAAACATGCCGGTTTAACATTTAAGAGGTCGGCACATTTGACGTATAGTTAGGAGATAGTCATGGCTGAACAAGTAAAAGTTGAAGAAGTTGCGGATGCAATGTACAAAATGATCAAAGAGACCATGGGTCAGAAAAAGTGGAAGGCTACTGATTTGACTAAAGCTGTAATTGAATTGTATGGTGATAAATGTGACAAAACGTTGGCAAAAGAGGCAATAAAAGAATTAATCAACAGTGAAAAATGTGTTTACACTTATTTCGGTGGAAGCTTTATTGAGATACCTCATAAAGAAGGCGCTGAAAATTAGCTGATCTGGGTTTGACATGTTTTGTAATAGTTATCCGAGAGTTGTTATTAGCGGGTTATCGGGAGATTCCGGGAAGACAATTGTTTCTTGTGGTCTCTTAACCCATTTCAGAAGCAGGGGCCTGGATGTTACTGGTTTTAAGAAGGGGCCCGATTATATTGATGCCGCTTGGCTTAGTTTAGCTTCGGGTAAACCTGCAAGAAATCTTGATACATTTATGATGGGTTTCCCTGCAGTTAGAGAAGCGTTCTTACGGAAAGCTGGGGAGTTCAGTATTAATCTTATTGAAGGAAATCGGGGTATTTTTGATGGTGTTGACATAAAAGGAAAACATAGCACCGCTGAACTTTCCCGGCTTCTTGATTCTCCCGTAATTATTGTTCAGGATATATCGAAAGTAACACGCACTGCAGCAGCTGCGATTGTTGGATGCATTAGCCTTTCATCTCATTTAAGGATTGAAGGCGTTATCTTAAACAAAGTAGCTAATGAGAGACATGCTACTATTGCAAAGGGAGCAATAGAAGAAGAAACCGGTATTCCAGTTATTGGCGCAATTCCAAAACTGCCGGAAGATTTTATAATTCCTTCCAGGCACTTAGGCTTAATTACCCCCAACGAGTTTGAACAGAATTCATTACTAACTGATAATCTTTCAAAAATTATTGAAGAAAATATTGATGTTTCTGCGGTTCTTGAAATTGTTCAGAAGGCACCTTCAATTAAAAACGACGAAAATAGTTCAGGTAATTTTCAAATAGGCAAATTCGCTAACCCCGAAATTGACGAACTCACAGATTCAAAAAAAGTGAAGATCGGATATTTCAAGGATAAATCCTTCTCATTTTATTATCCTGAAAACTTGGAAAAGCTTGCCGAAGCTGGAGCCGAAGTAATAGCAGTTTCACCCACTTCAACGTATTTGCTAGACGATCTTGATGCTCTTTATATAGGTGGTGGTTTCCCTGAAGTAAATCTTAAGGAATTAGCCTCGAACACCGAAACGATAAAAGCTATAAATAAATTGGCTCAGGATGGTTTGCCAATCTATGCGGAATGTGGTGGTCTTATGTACCTGGCAAAGAAAATTAGATGGAAAGGAAAAGAGTATTCACTATCAGGTGTGTTACCTATTGAAATTAATATGAATGAAAAGCCACAAGGCCATGGTTACAGTGAGGCTACGGTTGATAATGAAAATCCTTTTTTTGAAGTAGGTACTAAAATTAAAGGCCATGAGTTTCACTATTCAAAAATTGATAAACATAAACCGGATTTAGAAAGTTGTCTAGAAGTTACCCGTGGCAATGGTTCTCTTAATAAGAGAGATGGACTGACATACAAAAATGTTTTTGCAAGTTACATTCATGTTCATGCATTGGCTACGCCGGAATGGGTAAACGGGATGATTAAGTGCGCGAGAAATTATCAAAAAACAAAAAATAATATTTCAGTATTAAGTGAATAACTATAAGGTGTGAAAATGGCAAAGCAAAAAGAACTAAATGAAAAATTAATTGAAGCTTTGAAAAAATGGCAGAAGATAGAGGATCATTCTGTCAAATCAACAACTGAAATTATAGCTAAAACAAAGAATCCGGTTATAAAACATATAATGGAAATAATTCGTCAAGATTCGGCAATGCATAAAAGAATTCAACAACTAATCATAGACAACTTTGAAAAAGAACCAATCTCTTTTAGCCCAGAAGAATTAGGCGATGTTTGGGAAATGGTTCAGAAACATATCGAAGTGGAAAAAGATGCTGTTGAACTAGCTGAAGAATGTAGAAAAAATTCTAGAAACTTTATTGTTCGTTATCTGTTGGGGTATTTAATGACAGACGAAAGGAAACATGATATTATTCTGGAACAAATGGAAGATGTTAAATCTGGTATTTATCCTTATGCATGAGTTTGTTTATGAAAAATTTTGGTTTTCAAAAGTTTACATGGAGTTAAATAAATGGCAAAAGTTGTAAAAAAAGCTAAAAGATCTTTAGGAGGTTTAGGTTCGCATTCAGGTGGAAGGTCTGCAACAGAATCGTCAGCACTGAGACCTTATCAAGTTCTAAAAACACCGCCTTGTTCTAATGGATGTCCTAATGAGACTGACATCAGGGAATTCTTAACCACTATCAGCCAGTCGGAAGATTGTGGAAGGCCTTATGAGGAGTCATTCGAAAAAGCTTGGAATATATTAACAGAAAAGAATCCACTTCCGGCAGTTTGTGGAAGAGTTTGTCCTCATCCATGTGAAGCAGAATGCAACAGAACATTTAAGGATGGGGCTGTAGGAATAAACAATCTCGAAAGGTTTGTAGGCGATTATGCCCTTAAAAAAGATTTTCAGTTTAAGAAAATATCAGAAGAATCTTACCCGTATAAAATTGCGGTTATTGGTGCCGGACCTGCGGGTTTATCATGTGCATATCAATTATGCAGAAGAGGCTACAGCGTAACAATTTATGAAGCTTTCCCAAAAGCGGGAGGGATGTTGAGATATGGAATTCCTGATTACAGATTACCTTCTGACATACTAAACAAGGAAATAAAACGGATTGAAGATCTTGGTGTAGAAATTAAATACAATCAAATCGTAGGAAAAGACATTCCATATGAGGAATTACAGAAAGAATATGATGCAATCTTTGTGGGAATAGGCGCTCACAAAGGCAAAGCGCTAGGCATTCCTAACGAGGATGCATCGAATGTGTACACTGGTACTGAATTTTTGCACAGAGTTAATTCCGGGGAGAATATAAACGTAGGAGAGAAAGTTCTGGTTGTTGGAGGCGGTGATACCGCCATAGATGCCGCTCGCGTTTCCTTACGACTTGGGGCAAAGGATGTTACAATAGTTTACAGAAGAACAAAAAAGGAAATGCCAGCTATTGAAGAAGAAATTGCAGGAGCTGAAGAAGAAGGTGTTAAAATAGAATTTCTATGTGCTCCGGTTGAGTTTGAAAAAGAAAATGATAAAGTCGTTAAAATGAAGTGTCAAAGAATGGAATTAGGGGAACCCGATGAATCAGGCAGAAGAAGACCTGTCCCAATCCCAGATTCTTTTATAACTCTGGATGCCTCAACTGTTATCGCCGCAATTAGTCAGGAACCGGAATTTGATGGACTTGATTTACTCCATGTGGGTAAGGATTGGATAAAAGCAGATGCAGATGGTAAAACTAATATCCCTGACACTTATACAGGCGGAGATGATATAGAACTTGGATTAGTAACTATAGCAATTTTTAACGGAAGGAAAGCGGCAGAGACAATACACAACAGATTCCAGAATATCACACCGGAACCTACTGGTAAACCTCCCGTGATCACACACGATAGAGTTGTTCTAAGCTACTATGAAGGTAAAGTCAGAAATGAACCTGTCAAACTAAAGCCAGAAGAAAGATTGTCATCCGGAAGTGGTTTAAACCTTGAAGTTACTTCAACATTAACTGAAGAACAGGTAATTGACGAAGCTAAACGGTGCATGAGTTGCGGTTCATGTTTCGACTGCGGCGTTTGCTGGAGTTATTGTCAGGACCAGGTAATTGTTAAACCTGTACAAAGACACCAAACTTATAAATTCAAACTTGATTTTTGCACTGGTTGCAAGAAATGCGGGGAAAACTGCCCGTGTGGATATATAGAAATGAGATAATAAATTTTAATAAATAAATCATTAACAAATAAAAGGAAATTATCATGCCAGTCTTTGAATATAAAGAGGTTAAGGTCGAAGTTGATGAAGATGGTTTCATCCAGAAGCCGGAAGAATGGAATGAAGAAGTCGCAAAAGCACTAGCTACTACTGAAGATGTTCAGGAAATGACAGAGGCTCATTGGAAGATTGTTTACTATCTCCGCGATTATTACAAGAAGTACGGAATAGCTCCAATGATCCGTAAAGTATGTAAGGAAACTGGTTTTACTCTTAAAGAAATTTATGATTTATATCCTTCTGGCCCTGCTAAAGGAGCTTGTAAAGTAGCTGGTTTAGCAAAACCGACAGGATGTGTATAACTGTCATACTTTCGAATTTAGCCAGGCGTTCTTCAGACTGTGACTACTCAAAGAATGTTGCTTTTAGAAGAAGGTTTGTTTATGAAGCGAGAGAGAATCATGATTAAAGAATTATTATTGCGGAGAGAGAAAGCAATAGTCGATAAATGGATACAGTCGATCATAGTGACCTATCCTGCTAAAACCTCCAGTTTTCTCCGGTTACAGAAAGATCAGTTTAGGAATCCTCTCGGTCATATTATATCCGAAAGTGCCAAAAGAATTTTTGATGAGATTATAGATGAATTTGACCCTGAAAGAGTAAAACTAGCTCTATCCGACATCATAAAAGTAAGAGCGGTGCAAAACTTTTCTCCTTCTCAGGCTGTGGGGTTTATATTTTTCCTTAAGCAAGTCATAGAAGCAGAGATTGCCTACGAAATAAAAAACGATGAAACAAGTGAAGAATTGAAGATAATCGAACATAGAATCGATCGCACAGCACTTACTGCATTTGATTTGTACATGGAAGCAAAGGAAAAAGTTTTTCAACTTCGTATGAATGAAGTAAAGTCAAGATTAATATATAGCATTAACGAAAATAGTGTGGAATCCATCCCTTTGGGAAAAGTCAACATAAAGGTAGATGAATGAAATTCCTTTTTTCTCTCATAGCGATTTTTATACTAATCATTACGGCTATAGTTGGAGTAGATGTGTTCAAATTTGATTTTCTTTTTGGAGTTATTGTTCCTTATGCAGGAATTTCAATTTTTCTAATAGGAGTAGTAGCGCAGGTTGTGAAATGGGCCAGATCACCAGTTCCATTTCATATACCTACAGTTGCAGGTCAGCAGAAATCACTTCCATGGATAAAAAGCAGTAAACTGGAAAGCCCACACACTACTTTAGGAGTTATAGGAAGAATGGCCCTCGAGGTCCTATTGTTTAGGTCACTGTTTAGAAATACAAAGGCTGAAATAAGAAATGGACCAAAACTGACTTATGGCAGCAGTAAATATTTGTGGGTTGGTGCTATTCTGTTCCATTGGTCAATACTGATTATATTCCTGAGGCATTTCAGATTTTTCGTTCAACCTATTCCAAGTTTTGTAAATATACTCCAAAACATTGATGGTTTTCTTCAAGTCGGGTTGCCGGGATTGTTAATTACAGATGTTTTGATCTCTGCGGCACTTTTGTATCTACTTTTTAGAAGAATCATCGATTCTAAATTAAGATATATATCTCTGGCCTCGGATTATTTCCCATTGCTGTTACTTCTGAGTATTGTAACAACCGGAATTCTAATGCGTTACTTTGATAGAGTTGATCTTATAAATGTTAAAGAACTGGCCATTGGACTTTTCACGTTCCACCCCATAGTGTTCGCAGGAATTGGAGTTTTGTTCTATATTCATCTGTTTCTTGTTTCTGTTTTGATTGCATACTTCCCATTCAGCAAACTGTTACACATGCCTGGAATATTTCTGTCACCTACTAGGAATTTGGCGAACAACAGCCGGATGAAACGCCATGTAAATCCATGGAATTACCCGGTAAGAGTTCATACATATGATGAATATGAGGATGAATTCAGAGAAAAAATGAAAGATGCAGGATTACCTGTAGAGAAGGAATAGGATGGATAACGGAGTATGGGAAATAGAATATGGCCGAAAATGGAAAATGGAGTATTCGGAAAAATTTTTAATTGTTAATTATTAAATGTTAATTTTTAATTGATACAATGTCTGAATCTAAATCAAAACCTGAGGAATTAGTAAAAGAAATTAATTATGCGCCTCTCAAAGAGAATTGGTTAAACCCTTCAATTGAATTTAAGCGCGGCACGTTCAATCACCCTGGGAATCCGAAAAATGTTGAATATCTAGAATTACCCAACCCGCGTAAATGGCAGCCCACCGATCCGGATTGGCAATTGCCCGAGAACTGGAAAGAAATTATACTTAAAGGCATGAAGGAGCGGTTACACAAATTTCGTTCATTAAGCTTATTTATGGACATTTGTGTTCGCTGTGGTGCCTGCGCAGATAAATGCCATTTCTTCCTGGGTTCAGGTGACCCTAAAAATATGCCTGTGATGCGCGCTGAACTATTGAGATCAGTTTACAGATATTATTTCACCCCAACCGGAAGAATTTTTGGAAAGTTTGCTGGTGCCCGCGAGTTGACTGAAGATGTATTGAAAGAATGGTTTTATTATTACTATCAATGTACACAATGCCGCCGGTGTTCGGTATTTTGTCCTTTTGGAATTGATACTGCCGAAATAACAATATTAGTTAGAGAACTTTTAAATCTTGTAGGAATTAATATTGATTGGATTATTACACCGGTTGCTAACAGTTTTAGAACTGGCAATCATCTAGGTATCCAACCGCATGGCTTCAAAGATAGTATTGATTTTGCAGTTGATGATTTGGAATCTATTACAGGAGTAAGAGTGGATGCGCCTATAAACAAAAAAGGCGCCGAGATTCTCTTTGTTACACCATCAGCTGATTATTTTGGATCCCCTCATTATTTCACCTTACTCGGTTACCTTGCACTATTTCACGAAATTGGATTGGATTATACATGGAGCACTTACGCATCCGAAGGTGGCAACTTTGGTTCGTTTCTTTCCCATGATATGATGAAAAGTTTGAATGCAAAAATTTATGCTGAAGCAAAGCGGCTTGGTGTTAAGTGGATTCTTGGAGGCGAATGTGGTCATATGTGGAGAGTTCTAAATCAGTATATGGATACTCAGAATGGTCCCGCTGATTTTCTAGAGGAACCGGTTTCTCCTATTACAGGAACAAGATTTGAAAATACGAAATCAACTAAGATGGTTCACATTTGTGAATTCACAGCCGACCTTATTAAGAATAACAAAATAAAATTAGATAAAAGCCGTAATGATAATTGGAGAGTTACTTTCCATGATTCATGTAATCCATCCCGTGCAATGGGACTTATTGAAGAACCACGATACATAATTAAAAACACGTGCAATAATTTTTTCGAGATGCCGGATAATACAATTAAAGAGCAGACATTTTGCTGCGGAAGTGGCGCTGGCCTGGGCACTGATGAAAACATGGAAATGAGGATGAGAGGTGGTTTGCCCAGAGCTAATGCTGTTAAATATGTCAAGGAAAAACATGGAGTGAATTTTCTCGGTTGTATTTGTTCTATTGATAAAGCAACTCTTCCACCGCTAATGGATTATTGGGTTGGGGATGTAGAAGTAGGTGGTGTTCATGAATTGCTTGGTAATGCTTTGGTTATGAAAGGAGAAAAAGAGAGAGCCACCGATCTAAGGGGTGATCCATTAAAAAATAATAAGCCTGTCGAAGAGATGGTTGATAAGGTTAATGAAGGGAATTAACAATGTATGACGCGGGAAAAATAATAATTGGATTGATATTATTTGTGGGATTCTTTACCTCACCATTTTGGTATGATAATTTTAATAGTAGAGCAACTCAAACTCCAGATATTGTTATACCTTCAAGTGAGAGCCAAACACAATGCGTGGCAAGTTTTGAGTATATGCGATCAAACCATATGATTCTGTTAAATAACTGGAGACAAGAATTTGTTAGAGAAGGCAAGACAACTTATTTATCAAGCATGGGTAAAAAATATGATATCAGCTTGGAAAAAAGTTGTTTAGGCTGTCACCCAAATACATCACAATTTTGCGATCAATGCCATAATTATCTTGATGTTTCGCTGACTTGCTGGAGTTGTCATCAAGAACCCGGAGACCAAAAGTCTTTCCAAGCAAATTTAAAAATGATGCCTTCTCACCAAACGTTAGTGGCAAAATCTCAAAGACCGGAGAATGTGCAATGAGCATAGATAGAAGAAAATTTTTGAAGATAGCCGGATTTTCTGCAGTTGGAGTAGCTGCAAGTAAATTAGTTGATGTTTATGCTAAAGGAAGTAAATTTATATCCAAAACTACAGGCTCAGCTTTTAATCGTACAAAAACAAAATCTGCCACACAGGTAGAACTGGCAATGGTCGTGGATTTGAGAAAATGTAAAGAAGGTTGTACAAAATGTATTGAGGCATGTAATCATACTCATAATGTTCCGGACTTTGGTGAGTCAAAGGATGAAGTAAAATGGATTTGGAAAGAGCCTTATGAAAATGCTTTCCTGGACCAGGAAAACTTCTACATGAAGAATGAGTTTGAGAACAAAAATTTTCCAGTTTTGTGCAACCAATGCAAAAATCCACCATGTGTGGAAGTATGTCCAACACAGGCAACATTCGTACGTCCTAACGGAATTGTGGCAATGGATTGGCATAGGTGCATCGGGTGCAGGTACTGTATGGCAGCTTGTCCTTATGGTTCAAGAAGTTTCAATTGGAGAGACCCAAGGCCTTTTATTAAAGATCCCAATCCAGATTATCCGACACGTACTGTAGGAGTTGTTGAGAAATGTACTTTTTGCGATGATCGAGTGGCACAAGGACTTGAACCCATATGTGTGGACGCTTGCCCTGAGAAAGCATTGGTCTTCGGTAACTTAAATGATCCTAAATCTGAAGTAAGAAAATTATTAAAGGATAATTTCTCCATAAGGAGAAAACCTGGTTTGGGAACAAATCCGAAAGTTTATTATCTCGTGTAAGGTTTCTTATGTTAGAATATGCATTAAAAGGGAATAAAAAATATTGGACATGGCTTCTCTTCTTGTCTTTTATAATGTTGGTAGGTTTCTATTTTTACCTGAAGCAATTGAGTTATGGATTAGGAATCACCGGTATGAGTAGGGATGTAAGCTGGGGTCTTTACATTGGTCAGTTTACATTTATGGTCGGAGTAGCTGCTTCTGCTGTGATGGTAGTTTTACCTTATTATTTACACAATTATAAGGAGTTTGGAAGGGTTACAATTCTGGGGGAGTTTCTTGCCATTTCCGCTGTTCTAATGAGCTTATTTTTTGTTACTGTGGATATAGGTAAACCTTTTCGGATAATGAACATATTCTTGTATCCCACGTTTCACTCATTAATGTTTTGGGATGTTATTGCACTAAGCGGCTATTTGCTACTAAATATTATCATTACCCGAGTGTCGTTGAGTGCCGAGAATAAATCGGTGGCTCCACCTAAATGGATTCGGCCAATCATAATTATTTCGATTCCTTGGGCAATAAGTATTCACACTGTTACTGCTTTTTTAATTTCCGGATTAGCAGGACGTTCATTTTGGATGACAGCCATTATGGCGCCAAGATTTCTGGCAGGAGCATTTGCGTCAGGTCCTGCCTTCTTAGTTATACTATGTTTGATAATCAAAAAGTTGACCAATTTTGATCCCGGTAACAAAGCAATTGAAAAACTTAGTGTGATTATTACTTATGCTATGTGTGTGAACGTATTCTTTATCTTGATGGAAATTTTCACAACGTTCTATAGCGGCATTCCTGGGGACATATCGCATTTGAGATACTTGTACTTTGGTCTTCATGGAAATGCGCTCCTGACTCCATGGATGTGGGGTTCTGTCTTGTTCTCAGTTGTATCTTTGGTGTTGCTAATTGTGCCCAAAACTCGCAATAATCATAAAGTACTATTTGTTACATGTTTAATGGTATTCCTTGCCGTGTGGGTTGAGAAAGGAATTGCACTTATTATTACCGGATTTATTCCCAATCCATTTGGACAGATAATTCAGTATTCGCCTACACTTCCTGAAACGTTAATCGTTCTAAGTATTTGGGCATTTGGATTCTTTTTGATTACTATATTTTACAACATTGCTCTATCAGTTAGGAGAGAAGTAAAAGTATGAATTGGGGACGAGAAAATGGATAATGATATTTTTCAAGTAGTTGTTGTTGGAATAAATCATAAAACCTCAACCATTTTAGAACGAGAAGTCTTCCAGATTACAAAAAAAGAAATCTCTTCAGCGTTAAATTATTTCAGGTCTGTGAATGAAGTTAATGGTGTAATTATCATCTCTACTTGTAACAGGCTTGAATTTTATTTTACTCTTAAAGAAAACACCGATGCACTTTCAATCATCAGTGATTTTTATCGCTGGAAAGGAATAGAAATTACAGAAAACAAGAAGAATCTTTTTTATTCTTATCGTGAAGTTGGGGCAGTGAGACATCTGTTAAAGGTTATATCCGGCTTAGATTCTGTTTTGATTGGGGAATATCAAATTCAGGGACAAGTTAAAGATGCTTACAGTATAGCATGTTCAGAAAAGACGGCCGATAAGGTTCTTCACAAGTTATTTCATTCTGCTTTTCATACTGGTAAGGAAGTGCGGACTAAAACCAAAATTGGTTCTGGAAATCAATCCTTGAGCGGGATTGCCTTTAATATTATGAAAGAGAAATTGAATACTGAGGATGAGATAACAATTATTGGTGTCAACCGTAATACTAAAATTGTTACTGAAAATTTATACAAAGCTGGATTTAAACGTCTCAATTTTGTGAATAGAACATTCTATGAAGCTGAGAAATTAGCTGATAAATTTTCAGGACGTGCATTTAGTCTTGAGAATGTTAAAGAAGCTTTAGCTAATACA
>JBJKPP010000086.1:0-36641 GCA_046706145.1 Ignavibacteriaceae bacterium
GAATCTATTCCATGCTCGGCCTGGGACAGAAGGTCAGCAGCTACAAAAGCAGGATTAGCATTTTTATCCGCAATAACTAAAATTTCGCTAGGACCAGCCGGCATATCAATAGCAACGCCAGAAGCATTCATCGTTAAAAGTTGTTTGGCTACTGTAACATATTGGTTACCCGGACCAAAAATTTTATCTACTTTTTTTACAGCATTATCTCCAAAAGCCATTAATGCTATTGCTTGTGCTCCGCCTATTTTATAAAATTCCTTAACTCCACAAAGTTTAGCCGCATAAAGCATAGGATAATTAATTTTTTCTTTGGAAGGTGAACAAACTACTACCCTTTTACATCCTGCTATTTTTGCAGGAATACCCAGCATCAACATAGTTGAAGGTAAAACTGCAGTTCCCCCGGGGATATATAAACCTACGTTCCCTATCGGTCTGAATTCTCTTCTGCATTTTACTCCATTAACAATTTCTAAAGAATATGTTTTGGGTTGCTGCTTTAAGTGGAATTTGTAAATGTTCCTATAAGCATTTTCCAATGCTTGTTTAGTTGATTTGTCTAATTTTTTTTCAGCTTCATAAAATTCACTTTTAATAACACTAATATTCTCTCCGCTGAAACCATCAAACTTTTTAGCATATTTAATTACAGATTTTAATCCGTTTCTTTTAACATCATCAAGAATAGGTTTCACTATACCGACAACTCTTTCTATTTCAATCGCGGAACGAACAGTTAAGTCTTCAATAGCTTTATCTTTTAATTTTTTGTACTCGTACGTTTTCATAGTAATGAATTATGTTTCAGTTTATTCCCTTATTCCTGTTTGTTAATTTCTTCATGCAATCATATTCTCAATTGGAAGAAGAATTATGCCGGATGCACCGGCTTTTTTAAGGTCTTGAATAATACTCCAAAATTTGTCTGAGGGAATTACGGCGTGTACAGCAAGCATATTTTCGTCTGCTAAATGGAGAACTGTAGGGCTTTTTAACGAGGGAATTATTTCTGTAATCTTTTTTAAAGAGTCTTTTGGAATATTCATCATTAAATATTTTGAAGTCCGGGCACTAAGAACAGACCTTATTCGTCTTAGCAAATCTTCAAGAATCTTATCCTTTTTTTCATCATCGAGTTTAGCTTTTGAAGAGATGATTACAGCTTCAGAGTCAAATACCTTAAATGACTTCTTTAACTTATTCATCATTAAAGTATTTCCTGTAGAAACGATATCACAAATTAAATCTGCTACCCCCAGAGAGGGAGCTATTTCGACGGAACCGCTCAGCTCTATTATGTTAGCGTTGAGCTTATTCTCTTTTAGAAAATCGGCTAGGATTTTTGGATACGTTGTTGCAATTGTTTTCCCATTTATTTCATCCACGGAATTTAATTCTTTGTCACTAGGATGTGCTAGCAAGAGGCTGCATCTTCCAAAACCGAGTCTTTCTAGAGTAATTGTTTGTGTTTGTTTTTCTAAAACGACGTTTTCCCCAACAATACCAATATCAGCAACTTTATCTTTTACATATTCAGGAATATCATCGTCTCGTAAGAATAAAATATCGATCGGATAATTTCTTGCAGAAACAAATAATCTCTCGGAATAATTTTCAAAATCAAAACCACAGAGTTTTAACAACTCGACGGACTTCTCTGTCAGCCTACCTTTTTTCTGAATTGCAACTTTTAAGTTTCCGTTCATTAAGTTTTCCTCTTTCACAAAGTGATGACTTGCCATAAACTAAAAAACCCCGACAATCGCCGGGGTACAAATCTATTTTATTATAATAAGCACTATCCGGCGTTGAAGAATATATCTGGATGGTGCTCGGGATGTTTCTTACGGTTCAGTTCCAAACAATATTTTATTTCTATTTTCATCTTAATTTTAAATTTACATAAATTCCATTTTAATTCAAATTAGGTAATGTGAGTTGTGGGGGTGGGATTTAAAGATAATTTTATTCTAGGCTGGGAATTTATTAGTTGTTTTTGACCAGCACTACTTGTGCCCTATCTGCTTCCACTATATTTGAAAAGAATTTTCTGTATTCCTCATAATCTTTTGCAGGTATTGAGTATTTCTTTATTTGTAGTGATCTTATGTATAAGATTTTTGTACTGCTAATGGATACTAACTTGCGCTTGAAACTTCCGAATGAAGATGATAAATCTACATCGTCAGGAAAAGCCTCTACTTTATATCCTTTCGGAATTGTGTAGGTAACCGAATCTACGTCCCAGTAAGGGTAAGAAAATCTTACAGGAGACAATCGTTTCTCAACATCTTCCGGTACTGAAGTTCTTCTATCCATCAAATTAGGATTAAAGAAAATCCTGTTCCCTGATAAACTAACGTAGTTAGGCAATGAAAGATTAATATTAAGATTAATCTCCCCACTCGAATCATCTCTAGATTTAAAAGAATAATTTTTCAATTTTGTATCAGGAGTCTCAAACGACCCCCAAATCCATTTCCTCTGTTTTTCAGGCGTATCTTGCATTAAATAACGTGCAGGTACTCTTTGATTTCCATTCCACTAAATAATACCAGAAACAGCAGCGTCGTTTTCCGATAAAGCAACCTTTATATCTCTCACTTGAGTATTTTGTACAGGAGTACTCTTTGGCAGCTTAATTAATACTCCACCATGTGGGGTAACCATTAAAGCTTCACGGTTTTCGATATCCCAATCTACCTCGCCAGGCAAATCAGTTTGGCTAGTGCATTCCAACCACAAACTATCCTTCTTAAGTGGGACATAGACAATTACATGATTAAATTGATTACTTGGGAAATCCTTAATCAAAGGATGTGCACTGCTGCCGCCGTAAATAAGAACTGGATAGGCCGTAATTCCTTCTTCTTTTAATAAAGAAATCATATAATTAGAAAGAGCCTTACAATCACCGTAACCATGATTATATACGTAGGTTGCATCAAAAGGCTGCCAGTCTCCAATGCCAAGCTCTACGCTTACATATCTTGTATGGGATTGGATATACTTGTATAGCTTTATTACTTTTTGTTCAGAGTTATCATTGGGAGAAATTAAACTTTTTATGTCTTTTATAGCACCAGTGGGCAGTTTATGCTTCCCTTTACATAATTTATAATACCAGAGACCAAAATTTTTCCAGGTATCCATATTTCCATCATAGTCGTCAATTTCAAAATTTGACGGTGCTATTCTCACAACTGTAGCAATATCTTCAATATCCTCTCCAGCGGCGTCTGAAGATAAAGGTTTCAAATCCTTTGCCTCCCATGTGTACAAATCCCCATCTATAGAAATTTGGGGGACAACCAGTTCTTTATTACACCAGTAGCGAAGATTATAATTATCGGGCACTTTCACTTCTAATTTGCTTAACTGAACAGGATTTAAGGAGTTTCTTGAATACCAAGTTGGCCATTCAAGGTAACCATTGTAAGAAATCTTATAAGTATATTCTATTGTATACGGGAATTTGTTGTAATACAGTTCTGCGGTTTTGATTCTTGAGTCCTGGTACAGAGAGTAGTTGTTCAGGTCACTGTTATCTTTAATGTCATCATCATCTAAATCTCTTATCTTATCCCCCTTCGCATCAAGGATCATCCCATCCAATTCATCTATTTCCGTGAATTTATCATATGGTAAATCAAGCTCTCCATAATCTTGTGCGTCTTTGTCGAAAATTGTTACGACAAAGGTTACTTTTTCCTCTGCACTCGACTCATCATCAACTTCAAATCTGGTGGTATAATTTCTAATAACAGCATCAGCGTTTCCTCTTAATGAGGCAGGAATATTTTTAACATCATATTGATTCCCTGAAGCAAGAATAGATGTTGGCAAAAGAAAACAAACAAACAAGAAAAGCCATCTCAATTTCTTCATCATAATCACTTTTCTGATGTTTCTTTTTGAGCAGTTTGTTTCGTCATTTTCTGGTCTCCATCTTTAGTTTCTTTAGGACCAATTGCCAATTGTTCAGATTCTGAAGAAACTACTAGGGAATAGAATTTTTTCAGCTTGTCATAATCTTCTGGCTGAATTATATCCTGACCTATTGCCATCTTACTGATTATTTGAACTTTGTTACCTTCACGCTGAATTAGTTTTTCGTAATAGACATTGTTATTGTCGATTCTATAAACTTTATTGTCCGGAGGATCTTTTATCTCAAAACAATTTGGTAGCGTAATATTTATAACCTCCATGGTCTGTCTGGGATAACCGTAATCGACGGGGAAATGTCTAATAGCGGATTTAAAAGGATTCTCTTTAATTCGATTAACAATTAGAGGATCGAGGTAAATCATTTTTCCGTATTTTTGTGCATAGTTTAAAGAAGAAAACCAATCTTGTATTTTGAATGAAGTTTCTATACTGTCCTTGTCAGTAACCACTGCAGAATCTATAGAAACATTTTCAGATTCAGTATTGAACAAGCTTTCGGCTAATTCCTTATCTTTTTTCCCATCTAAATTATCTCTTATGTCTAAACTTTTATAATTTCCAAAAAATTCCTGCATATTTCCAGAAATGGAACCATTATTATCTAAATTTAAATTGACAACGACATTATTGAAATTAGGATTATTAGCCTTAAATGTTACCCATTGGGCAGTATCTTTCTTAACAATAAGCCCTTCCACTCCCAACATCTTTTCGGGGGTTAGGTTGTAAGGGCGATATGGATCTGTGGCATCAAGAAAATAGGTTTGTGAATCAGCCTTTGCCATTGCTATCACATAATTGAATTGATTTACTAATGGGTATATTTTCCATATTTTCCCATTATCTCTTGTACTGAGAATAACAGGAGATGAATTTATTCCACATGATTTCAACAAAGAGATAAGCAGAAAAGTAATCTCAGCGTCATTACCTTCCTTAGATTCTAATACATCATCAACATCTTTATCTGCCGTAACTCTGTCCTCACCATTACAAACTATTGATCTCGAAACCCAATTATATATAGCTTCAATTTTTTGCTGATCTGTAGTTAAACCCTTTACTATATTCAAAGCAGTTTTCTTAACATTATCAGTAACGTTAATTTCTCCCCCGAAACTGTCATCATCAAGAAGGGCAGAAATAACTGTTTTCCAGTCTTTTAAAAAATGTTGTTCCCCTGAAAGATAAAAATCATAACTTGACAATTGAACATTCACCTGGTTCTTATAATCATCAATAGTAGTTACAAAAGGTTCATCTCTGATAGCAGGTACGTCTTTAACAACATATCTGGAAAGGTAGCAATCCACACTATTTGCTCCTAATATATCGGCTGTTTTACCATTAAAATAGCTCTTTACCTTCTGGACATCATTAGCAAACCAAGGCTCATAGCCGCGGTAGACAATAGCATAAACCATGTTTACAGGAGCACAAATTCTGTACTCACTCCAAAGAGTGGGCTCAGAAGTTTGAAATGTCCAGTTAGGCATATAATTCAGATTATCAATATCAATGGTATATTTCACCTGGACAATGCAGCCCGGTTTTAAATTTGGCAGAGTAAAACGGTATAATGTAACATCATCACTAAGGTCCTGTTTAAAAATATCGTCATCACTCAATTCTGTAGTAATCATTTTACCATTAGAGTCTAAATTATAAGTAGCTCCTTTTATATCATAAATTTCTTCTTTAGGCTGGCTATGCCTTATAGGAATTGAGAATGTGCCCCACTTAAAACCATTCTTATTCAGAATTTTTATACGAGTTATTCTATTATATTCTACCTCAAAATCATCACTTATATGTGATTGGCCATAATCACAAAGAATAACCGCAGTTGCATCCGGATCTTTCGGATACAAGGTCATCTGTAAATCTGATTTTGGTATAATATCCCATTCTATAGGAGGGTCCTGTGCTAACAAGCTTTTTTGGAAAGCAAAAAGTAACAAGAGTGGTAATCCAATTTTAAGAACTTTCATTATAATTCCCCGGATAATATCAATTAAAACCTGTCTCTGTCAAATTATTTTCAAAGAAAACCTTTTGATATGTTATTTAGCGTTCGTGCTTCTTTGTTCTTTAAATAACTGCTTGCCAAAAAACAAAAATTATACCATTCAATATATAAGTTAACGAGGATAATTAAAGATATTTAAACGAAAATAGAGTGGGAAGGGTCCCCATAATTCCGTCATACAGAATATTTTACATAACAAGTTTTCCGGGGATGATATTTTTAATGACAAGAAATAGAGATAAGCATTGATACGATGAAGCTACAAAGTTATAACGCTATTTAACTATTTTAGCTTTCATAACTCTCCGCTTAATCTTCTAATGCAATTTATTAATCCTCGTGAAGTATGATAATCTGCCTTCCAGATTGTTCCTTTCGGCGCGTCCTGGGATTTAGGGTTTGTATCTATACTATCCCAATAGAAACCACCATATCTTTGATCGATAAGATATTTCTTAACATAGTTCCATTGAATACAGAATTTATCATAATAGTTGTGACTGTCTTTTGGAAATAGTTTAGACATCATCAGGAAAGAATTTAATGCCTCTATCTGCGACCACCATTCTTTAGTATCTTTCACAATGGTTACTTTTTGTTCTCCTTTGGAAATATATCCACCGTCATAGATTCCGCCATTTTTTTTATCCCAACCATTATCCAAAGCAAAATCATCCAGTTGTTTGGCTATTCTCACAGTCGTTGTATCGTTCTTGATTCCCAAGGCATGGGAAGTCTCCAAAAGAAGATAAGCTGTTTCAACATCGTGACCAAATGAAATGTGGTCCAAGTCAAAACCTTTCTTAATAGCAGCTCTACTAGAATCTTTATAAGAAATAGGAGTCCAATCACGCTCGAAAAACAATGTCATATATCCTTTATTACCAATAACAGTATCTCTCACAAGATGAAATAGTGAATTGAGACGTTCTTTTAACAGCTTACTTGGACATACGCTGTACAATTCAGTGAAGGCCTCCATAATGTGAATCATTGAGTTCTGATCTTTTGGCGGAACATTTCTGAATGAATCTTTCTTAGGAACTCCCTCTACGGAAAGATTCTGAAAATATCCTCCATACTTCGGATCGTAACTATGGTTTTCCATCCATTCAAATGTTTCCTTTGCAAGGTCTAAGGCAGATTTATCTCCAAAGACTTTATAATAAGCTGATAATCCGTAGATTGCGAAAGCATTTCCATACGCCGTTTTACCGGCAGGTCCGTATCCAAAGGAAATAGGTTTTCCTTCACGATTAACTAGATCGTAAAAACCGCCGTGTTTCTTATCCCACATTACATCTTTCAAAAAAACGAAGCCATGATGTGCATTTTTAAAGTAGGGTTCCTTTTCATGATAATATATAGAAGCATTTGCGTTTGACCATACGCGTCTTGCTTGTGTAACAATCATTTTGGTCTGAGGCCCTTTTAATTCATACTTATAATTTACATCACTGAAATATCCACCATCTTCAGTATCAATCGTTAAAGGATACCACAATTTGAATATCTGATGCAGTTCATCTTTCATTTCGTTCAAAATTTTCTTGCGATCCATTTCTATACCTTCCGATTCTTTTTTAGCACTTGCATAGGGAATTTGTACTTCTGGTATCTTTGGCTTATAGATATTATTATTTTTAGGAAGTTGGGTGGGCTTTCCTTTAGAAAAAGAAAATCCTGTTATGCTTACTACAAAAAGAGAAAAAACAAGTATTATAAAGTTTTTGCTAACAAATTTCCCCATTTTTGCCTCCATACTTTTTCTTTAGCTACCTCCAAAAGAGAGTCGACTTCTGTTAACTTTGAGATAAATTAATTTCCTTAGCGAACAATGGTAATCTATTTTTTATCATATCAGTCTGGACTTGATCCTGTTTCGACAGAATTAAAAAGGTAATCTGCTGCCATTGCAAGCAGCATGAAGTTTGTTCCACCTCCGCCCATAACATATTCAGTTTGCTGCCAGAAAAAAGGCCATGTCTTCAGCTCAGGTAAATCAGGCCTTATCAAGGCGGTGCCACTGCTCACGCCGCCTGGAATGTATGTCCAGTCGGCTCTATTAAAACCATATGCAACAGTAAGAGATTTAACGCCAACCCCCGAAACAAATGACGCTGTATTTTCTCCAGGATGAACTCCAAGTACAAAATTCAAAGTATTGAACGCATACTTCGATGGAAATATTTTCGGAAAACCCATGTGAAGAAATAATTGCCTAACTCCAAATTCCTGTATTCCCCACCCGGCTCCCCAAATGTATGGTTTGTAAAGAACTCCATATGGGTTTTCCCTTTGCATCTCAGCTGTTTTAGCATAATCCTCCTTAACAGCAACGGAAACCTCCTTAGTAAAAGCAGGATCATTTATCTTTTTGACTATCCTGCCAAGGACAATACTATAATTCTCAACATGTTGACAAATTAAGTCAGCATTATTCAAAAGAAATTTTTTATATTCATTTTTTGAAGTTGTCAAATAAAGTTCGGCTGCAGTATTTATCTTGAATTGCGGCTTAGTTGATGAATCTTTTTTATAGACTTCTTCTGAAATCTTCAAACATTTTCTTGATAGTTCAGGGTTAAAATTCTTTAAAACTCTTGCTGAAGCCGCCAAAACCTGGGCCACATAAAGTTCTCTTGGTGGATTAACTTCTGTAAACACCATTCTATCATCTTTAGGCAGAGGTCTATGCAATATCGGATCAGTTACCCAGGGCCTGTAAACAAGATTATCAGTCGCATTTTCTCCCTCTCCTAAAAGAGTATATTGGTGAAGCGTTGCCTCTTGAATTCCTCTATAAAATCTTCCCAAAGCTTCATAACCACCAACAATAGCCAACAAGCCGTGCTCCATTTGCTGTATGATGTCCGGTTTTCCGTCGGGTTTGTGTAATTGAACTAATCTTGTAGTTTCATCAATTGAAGTTTGGTCATAATTATTTTTAAAAAATTCATATGCTAATGCAAGATTATAAACGGTTCCCGCCTGTGACTCAATTCTCAAATCGTAATCGCCTGCATCATGCCAACCGCCAATATTTAGTCCAGGGACATGCTGGCCTGATTTATATTTTGTGAGCGTGGATGGGCCCTGGCTGTAACCATCAAAATGATCTTGATTAGTTGGAGCCATGACAGCATCATCCATATGACATATGCCATGCCACACTCTGTATTTATCTTCAACTTTTACATGACACATTTGTATAGGTAAAAAATATTCCAGCGTTGGCTGCCATACATCTTTTGCAAAAACATTATTTTTAATTTCAAATTCATGGGATTCAACATTACCATATTTGATTTTGTAAATTCCTTCAGAAGTCACATTACTAAAATCAAATCTCAAATATTTGTATCGTAAAAAATCACCCCACGGCACAGGATTGTCATCAACTTTTACAACTTTACATGAATCTACTCCAACCTTAATCAATTCAATCGGTGCGTACTTGTCAGTTAGCTTGTCTAACTCAATAACCGCAAATTTCGTTTGCTTTGGATGATATCCCACCTGAGAAACTTGTATGACCGGCGTGTACCTCCAGCTTGTGCCAGTTTTAGGAGTTATAGTCCAATCGACAACATCCTTAGTAAGTCCGGCAGGAATTGTAGAACGTAAAACAAACCATCCATTATTGTAAAGATTTCTTCCATCCAAAAGTTCCAGATTGCCTTTGTTACTGACAAATTTGATTTCCTTTCTTTGGTTAGCAGGCGCTACAATAAACTCCTTCCCAACTGCCATTGGAACAGCTTCAAGATTTCCATCTTTATCATATTTTACCGGACCATCTGCTTGTCGCGGAAACAAGCCTGGTTTGCCGTCCATTAAATAATGCTCACCAAAATACTGACCAGGGAACAGCTCCAGGTTGAAGCCAACTCTATTGGACCATTCCGGAGGTAAAGGTTTATCCAGGTCAACCATAACTCTTATTGAAGCACCTTCTGCTTTTGTTCTAATTGTATATTTGAATTTCAGGTTTGGGTAAACAAGAGGATTAAATCCCTTCTCATCTTTGCTTGAGTCAGGATACCATAATGTTGCAGTTATTATTCCATCTTTTTTGTCAACAGTTTTTCCCCCAAGCTTTGGAACGGGCGACCACTGCCCCGGCGTAGGATCAATTCGTACATCACCATTAGCTGCTACCCGTTTACCAAACTGCACTATTGTTAAACCTCCTTGATGACCTTCAGGATAAAAGTCATCAAAAACCATTACATTCAATCCCTGCATGCTATAGTAACCTTCATCGTTTATCTGAAGCGTATCGCTTAACTTCTGCTGACCAAATAGCTCAATAGAAAAATTTAAGACAAATATTAAGAGATATAAGCATGTAAATATTTTGAACATAATTGCCTCATAACATTAATTATCTATAGACATCAGCGAATTTTTATTAATCATTCATTTAAATTTTCAAACTAAAGATAGATTGAGAGATATAAATGTTGTTTCGACTTTTGGCTTGAAAGAAATATGTTTTGAAGAAAAGAGAGGGTTTTCAGCCGCAGGAGAAAGCAAAAGGTAACTTTAAAAATAGGTTGTAAAAACCGGCAGAAAACCCTCATCATAGAGCTCATCAAATAAACAAAAAGGAGAAATTCTCAAATAGAGGATTTCAAAATATATACCATCTGGAACGTTATTTTTCCGACAATAATATTAAGCTTTACAAAATAATACCCCTTATTCATATTATTAAATTGATAAAAGATTATTTATTAGATAAAAGTATGAAGCTAATGCATTGCATTAAAATCAGCTATTCGGCATTTAAAGATTTGAAAACTAGCTAAACAAGATTTATTAAATCCATTGTTGGTTCGGGACAGAAATTAATTTATAATTTTTGGTGTGTTATTAAGCAGTTCAGCTTCGGAAAGTAATTGTTTAGCTATTAATGCTATTCTAAAATGCATGTTATAATGTTCAATCATGTTGATTACACCGCCATCATCAAAAAAAAGATGTTTAACTTGAAGGCTCTTTAAAACATGGTGAGCCCCTTCCAGCAAATACCTCGAATTCTGACCTCCAACTAATGATTCAAATAGTGGATTGATTGAGGTTGTGCCTATTGCTACTAATCCTTCTGCCGCTAACCAGCGAACATCGAGGTCATCATTTTCTAAAGCATTTATCAAAATAGGAATTGACTCAGGCGCGGCAATTTGACTTAATGTTTTTATTGCTTCCCATCTAACTTGTTTGGTGGAAGCATACTGCAAACCGATCAGATAATCAATTACAGGCTTGCCTAATTTTACCAGTTTATTTCTAGCTTTCTCTCTCTCTACTCCATCCCCTCCATAAAAACTCTTTATGAGTTCTTTAATTTCGTTTTCCATATATAAAGCCTGCTGAAGTTGCCCAACAAAATTTATTATTAGCAATTTACCAATTTAATTTTAAAATGCTACTCCTATTTTGATTAAGATCATAGCCGGATGGATAATACCTTAAACTCACAAAACTGCAAAATAATTATCTATAACCACTTCTTTTAGGACTTCCACACCTGATGTTTTTATATCAACTACTCCATTTCCAATTGCGAACTTCAGGCATGTCCTCACCGTATTTGTCAATATACTGCTTGTGCTCAATAAGTTTATCCTTAAGCTGCTGCTTCAGATAGATGCCTTTGTCCCCAGTTTGCGGCAGGCGATCAACAGCGTCCATTACTAAATGAAAGCGGTCAAGTTCATTCATAACCGTCATATCAAAAGGAGTCGTAATTGTTCCCTCTTCTTTATAACCCCTTACATGGATATTGGAATGATTTGTCCGCCTGTAAGTCAAACGATGTATGAGCCAAGGATATGCATGAAAAGCAAAAATAACAGGTTTGTCCTTTGTGAATAGCTCATCGAAATCTTTATCTGAGAGACCGTGAGGGTGTTCGGTCTGTGGTTCTAATTTAAACAAATCAACTACATTAACTACGCGAACTTTTAAATTGGGTAAATGCTCACGTATAATGGAGACAGCAGCAAGAGTTTCCAAAGTAGGAACATCGCCGCAGCAGGCCATTACTACATCAGGGTCATCATTTTGATCATTACTAGCCCACTGCCAAATCCCGACACCCTTAGTACAGTGCTTTACTGCATCATCCATTGTCAACCATTGCGGAGCAGGGTGTTTACCTGCTACTACAACATTAACATAATGACGGCTGCGCAAACAATGATCCATTACCGACAGCAGACAATTAGCATCGGGCGGTAAGTAAACTCTAACGACTTCGGCTTTTTTATTGGCAACGTGGTCAATGAATCCAGGATCCTGATGTGTGAACCCATTATGATCCTGACGCCAGACATGTGAAGCTAACACATAGTTTAAGGAAGCTAGTTTTCTGCGCCACGGCAGATGCGCTGTAACCTTAAGCCATTTTGCATGTTGGTTGAACATCGAATCAACGATATGTATAAATGCTTCGTAACAATTAAATAATCCGTGCCGTCCTGTTAGAAGATAGCCCTCAAGCCAGCCTTCACATTGATGTTCACTAAGCATTTCCATCACCCTTCCTTCAGGAGCAAGGAATTCATCATTGGCTATTGTTTCAGCGTTCCACTGGCGGTTCGTCTCTTCAAAAACGGCTTCTAGTCGGTTTGAAAGTGTTTCATCCGGAGCGAATACCCGAAAGTTTCTTTGTTCACTGTTAAGCTTTATAATATCTCGTACAAATCGCCCAAGGATATGAGTATCTCCAATTCCGGGCGTTCCGGGGAAAGGAACATCCTCGGCATAGTCATGAAAGTCAGGCATTCGCAGGTCGCGTAGCAGAATGCCTCCATTAGTATGTGGATTTGCACTCATCCGGTGTTCACCTTTCGGTGCAAGTTCCGCTAGTTCAGGTTTCAAATGACCACTTTCATCGAAAAGCTGTTCTGGCCGATAGCTTCTCAGCCAGTCCTCAAGCATTTTTAAATGTTCGGGATGTGCAGCGGGATCAGAAAGAGGAACTTGATGCGCACGAAAAGTACCTTCAACCTGTTGACCATCAATCACTTTTGGTCCAGTCCAGCCTTTAGGCGAATTAAGCACAATCATTGGCCACTGCGGCCTTGTTAGATCACCTTTAACGCGGGCATTACGCTGTATTCTTTTTATTTCTCTGATAACTTTGTCAAGTGTCGAAGCCATTTCTTCATGCATTTTTTCGGGTTCATGTCCTTCTACAAAATAAGGCTTCCAGCCATAACCCTTCAGCAGTTGTTCTAGTTCTTTGTGAGTGATACGGGCCAGTACTGTGGGGTTTGAAATTTTATAACCATTAAGATGAAGTATGGGGAGTACTGCACCATCGGTGGCAGGATTTAAGAACTTGTTCGAATGCCATGCAGTAGCAAGCGGTCCAGTTTCAGCTTCCCCATCTCCGACAACACAAGCAACAATGAGATCCGGATTATCCAAAACAGCACCGAAAGAGTGACTAAGAGAATAACCTAATTCACCTCCCTCATGAAGTGAGCCAGGTGTTTCCGGCGATGCATGGCTGGGAATGCCTCCGGGGAATGAAAACTGAATAAAAAGTTTCCTAAGCCCCTCTTCATCCTGACTTATATTCGGATATATCTCAGTGTAGGTGCCCTCGAGGTAAGCGTTTGCAACAACAGACGGACCGCCATGGCCTGGGCCGGAGACATAAATCATATCAAGATCATGCTTTTTTATAATTCTATTCAAATGCACATAGATAAAGTTCTGTCCGGGAGTTGTACCCCAATGCCCAAGCAACATGCGTTTTACATCGCTAAGTTTAAGGGGCCTTCTCAAAAGCGGATTATCATACAAATAGATTTGACCCACCGACAGATAATTAGCTGCACGCCAATAGGCGTTTATTTTTTGTAATAAATTTTCTGAAAGAGTTTTTGTTTTCATAGTTCATTTCTCCTTTTTTATCTAAGTCCAAGGACTTCGCACACGATCTTAGCTATCATGCTTTCTTCATCTGTTTTAATTACACGAACAGTAACCTTACTGTTAGCAACAGAGATCACATTTTCGTTATTCGAGTTTCTCTCTTGGTCAAGTTGAATACCAATAAATTCCAAACCTTCACAAATTCGGGAACGGATTAAAGTAGCATTTTCACCAATACCACCGGAAAATACTAGTGAGTCAAGTCCACCTAATGTTGCCGCGTAAGCGCCTATACATTTTTTTACAGCATAACAAAAAACAGCGACTGCTTCAGCTGCACGCACATCCTCTTTTTCATGTTTGAGCAATTCATGCATATCTGAACTGGTCCCGGAAATACCGAGCAGTCCCGAGTGAAAATTAATCATCTCATGATATTGTTTAGCACTAATTTTTTCTGTTTGAAATAGATACCAGAATAGGCCAGGATCAAGATCCCCAGAGCGGGTGCTCATAGGTATTCCGGCTGCTGGCGTAAAACCCATACTTGTATCCACTGGTTTACCATCATGCACTGCGGCCAGGCTTGCGCCGCTGCCCAAATGAGCAAGAATAACACGGCCACTTGCGGCTTTCTCTCCTCCAATTCTAGCTAATTCTTCTATGAGAAAGGCATAAGACAATCCATGAAAACCGTATCTCCTCACTCCTTCTTTTTCATATTGGCGTGGAATTGGCAATAACTGAGCCACGCGCGGAAGATTATGGTGAAATGCAGTATCAAAGCAGGCAACTTGAGTAAGCTCAGGAAACCGGCTTTGGAAAGCTTCCGTTAACTGAATTTCTTCGGGAAGATGTTCCGGATCAAATGGACTGAGATTATGCAGCTCCGATACCATTTCTTTTGTAATTATTTGGGGCTCGCTGTACTTTGGTCCACCATGTACTACTCTATGACCCACAGCAGTCAACTCATTAGTACCGATTTCTCCTTCAAGCCAATCCATCATGAGGTTTACGGCTGCCGAATGGTCCTGCGCTTTTACTGGGCGGACAAAGTTATCTTCTTTCTTTGCGCCATTAACTTTAAAGATTGATTCCGATTGTCCTATTTGCTCAATCGCTCCTTTGAGAATTCGTACCAGAGAATTTCCAGCTTCGAAAAGGGCAAACTTTATACTCGAAGAGCCTCCATTAATAGTTAGGATGCGTGCATTATTCATATTTTTCATCTCATATCTTCTAAAGTCAAATCATCTCTGCCATAAAATTTGAGCAGCCTCCAATGGAACCGAAATATCAGGGTTGCAAGGAATTATCCTCGGAGTATAGTCGCTTGAAGGGCGTAACATTTTAATTTTAACCACATACATAACAGTATTTTCATTTTTTTGTTGCTGAGCAATTTTCATCTGGTATCGCTCTGGCTCACCTTCATTCATACCTTCGGCAAAAAGTTCTACACAAATATTATTAGGATCAATGTTTCCGAGATACACTTGTACCTCGAATATGTACTTTCCTTTTTCATCATAGACTTTCATTTCGCCAAATTTTAGACTTGACCAATTTTTCTTTATTGAGCACTGCCAATCGCTCAACTTTGAAGCTGCAGCTCCCTTATTTGCCGCTCTTTTGAGATACGCTTCTGCTGCAGGAACATAATGTTGCTCCGTATATTTGCGCACAACACGGTTGGTAGAAAATTGAGGAGTTAGAAGTGCCATGCTTTCGCGTATTCGTTTAACCCAGGCAATGGGAATTCCTCTACCATCACGAGTATAAAATTCCGGTATTACTTCTTTCTCTAGCAGGTTATAAAGAGCTTCGGCTTCTTCGGAATCTATATTTGGGTCATCTCCGTGTTCAAGACCGTCTCCCAAGGCCCAACCCACCTCAGGTGAATAAGCCTCTGCCCACCAGCCATCCAATTCTGATATGTTTATTCCACCGTTCACAAGCACTTTCATTCCGCTTGTTCCGCAAGCTTCCCATGGTCTTCGCGGGGTATTAAGCCAAACATCTACGCCTTGTACTAAATTTTCAGTCAGATACATATCGTAATCCCAAAGAAATATTGCAAAATCTTTGGCTTCGGTATCCCTAATAAAATTTATCCATTGTGTAATTAATTCCTGGCCTGCTTTGTCTGCCGGATGGGCTTTTCCTGCAATAATTAACTGCACAGGGCACTGAGGATTTGTTAAAATTTTGAGTAACCGTTGTTGATCATGTAAAAGTAGATTAGGTCTTTTATAAGTGGCAAACCTGCGCGCAAATCCGATTGTTAATGCACTGGCATTAAAAAAATTATCTATATTGTTTTTGTCTTTCTCAGAGTCCCCGATTGTTTTTAATTGTCTTAATAAATGTCTGTGCACAAATTTTATGAGGGAAGCTCTTGAAGAATTGCGCATTTGCCATATTTGTTTATCAGTAAGCTTGCGGATATTAGGCTTATGCATTTCTATCGTTCCCCGCCAACGATCCTTACCACAGGCCTTAGTCCATAAATCGTCAGCCGCCTGAGAATCCCAGCCTGCCATGTGTACACCATTAGTTATGTGTTGAACTGGTACTTCTTTCTCCGGCCATCTGGGAAAGAGGTTTGCAAAAATGTGCCGGCTCACCTTGCCATGAAGATGACTAACTCCGTTTACTGCCCCACTCCCATGTATCGCCAAATATGCCATATTAAAATTTTCAGAATTATCGAAAGTATCCTTTCGTCCTAATGCGAGTAAATCATCAATCTGAATTCCAAGCTCGTTAACTGCGTAAAAACCAAGATACTGTTCAACAAGATAAGGTGAGAAGACATCAAAACCGGCAGCAACAGCAGTGTGTGTAGTGAAGAGATTGCCAGCCCTTGTAGCAGCAAGTGCAACATCAAATGGCCGCCCGGATTTTTCCATAAAGTCGCGTGCACGTTCAAGCACTGCAAAAGCAGCATGTCCTTCATTTAGATGACAAACTTCAGGCTGGATACAAAGCGCTGAAATTAATTTCCATCCTCCTATTCCAAGTATAATTTCTTGCTGAAGCCGCATCTCTTGCCCGCCCCCGTATAGCTCACTGGTTATGCCCCGATGAATAGGATAATTAGCTGCATCGTTACTATCAAGCAGGTATAAATTCGTTCTGCCTACTTTAACATGCCATGTACGAAGCCAGACGGAGTTACCTGGAAAATCAATTTTGATCCTGAGCCACTCGCCATTATCTTGACGTAAAGGAGTTATGGGTAATTGTCCCGGTTGATTATATGGAAAAACTTCGTGTTGGACACCGTTTTTATCAATAACCTGTCTAAAATACCCTTGTTGATATAATAGACCTATACCAATAACAGGCACACCAAGGTCACTCGCTGCTTTAAGCTGATCTCCTGCTACGTTTCCCAGTCCACCCGCATAAATAGGCAGCGCCTCATTCAACATGAATTCCATACTGAAATATGCTACTGCACTTAAGGGAGATTTAGGATATGCGACTTGAAACCATCCCGGTTTTTCTAAAGCCTCTTTCTGTGATTTTAGAAGTTCTTTAACTCTCTTATGAAACGCGGTATCCTTCAAAAGACTCTCAATTCTTTCACGGGAAACTGTTTGTAGTATTGCCCATGGATTATGAGTTAAAGACCATAAATCGGGATCAATGCGTCTCCAAATTTCATCAGCAGAATGATTCCAGGAATATTGGAGGTCAAGAGCAAGCTCGGCGAGAGAATTATATTCTTCAACGTCAAAAACTAAAAAATTGTTTACATAACGTTTGTCTATTTTTTTCATTTAATCGAAATACCAATTTGCACCTAATCACTAGGTTAGTTTACGATTGAGTCGCAAGATAATTTTCCAATCCCATCTGCTCAATTTGATCACGCTGCATCTCTGCCCAATCTACATGCCCTTCTTCCATATTTAAAATTTTGGAAAGTAAATCAACTGTTGCCTGATCGGAAACTTCACGGGCTAATTTGACGGCAGCGTTGTAAGCTTTAATGGCATCAACTTCAGCATTCTGGTCATTATATATCATGTCTTTAACACTTTTACCGATATTAATCTTATTGAGTTTAGAAACTACCGGCATTCCTTCAAGGAATATTATTCTTTGTATCAGCCATTCGGCATGATGCATTTCGTCTATAGCCTGTTTCTCAATTGCTTTATGAAGTTTTTCGTATCCCCAATTGTCACACATTTCTGCATGTACCATATATTGATTTATAGCAGTTAATTCATCTGCTAAAAGATCGTTAAGAACATTTATTAACTTTTGATTGCCTTTCATGTTAGACTCCCTCTAAATAAATATGCTAAAGAAATCTTAGACTTATAATGTATAAAAATTCTTAATCAATTTTTTGACTAGGAGACGACAAACACATTTTCGTTTTATTTTCGAGCTTAGAAAAAATCAAGTATTTTACCTAATTTTAATCACGCTAGAAGAAAAAAATTACTATTTAGAAGACTTCGTTTATTACTCAAATTATAATGTATAAAAAAAATTGTTATACACTAAAACCAACTCCCTTATTATAGTTTCAAACTCACTCTTATACCCATTATAAAAGCTTGTTTGCTATTTATACTGTATAAGGGGCTAAACAGGTATTGAAAATCCGGCTGAAGGTTGAGCCACTTTAGCAAATGTATACTATATGTTAGCTCATAATCTATTTCTGATCTATCCTTATTGATATTTTCCAGTTTTAATTTTTGCCAATACCAGTTGCTTGTGTGGGCTACAGCAACTGCCAAGCCTAAAACGTCCTCGTCCTGATTTGTAAACAAACCTTTATAAACAAGACCCATTCCCACAAAATTATTAATCCTATTTAGATCATCTTCAGCATGTCCTAATTTTATAAACATCGATAGTCCCTGTGCGTGGTCATTCGACTCGCTATAAATTTGTTTTTCTGCTATACCATAAAATCCCAAATTTCCTTTATGAATGTCACCAACAGTACTAGTATTAGGAAGTTTAAAGTTTGCAGTATAATACCAGCAGCCTATAGCGTATTTTCCATAACTATTATTGTCATTATCAGTTTCGTTTTTAAAGCCGGTTTCCGCAACTAGCAAAGCACCGTTATGTCTATTTAATATGATATGATTTCCAGATGGGTCGTTCGGATCTCCAGGAACACCATCAAATATTGCAGCCTGAGCATAATAACCGGACTTCTGTTTGTATCTTGCTCTAAAAGCTAAAGATGTAGTTGGAAAAATTGACGGACCGTTCTTACCTGTCTGTGAAAATTCGACACCGATAGCCTGAGAAGGATTTAAAAACACTAATGAACTTTCTGTTACGTCGAACTCTGAGTTTAAATCGTATAATCCGAACTTAAGCGATATCGCATTATTAAAAAGGTCCTGCTCAATCCAAAATTCGTAAATCTTCCATGTATCAAAAGCTTCAATATTATCTATTCCCTGCTCGGCTCCTACCTTCTGATTGAAATTAGTACCGAAAGTCCCATTTGCAGAGAGCAACAGTCTAGCACCATTCCAATTTATCATCCTATTAAGATCAAAAGTTATGACAGGGCTCAGGAGTCCTTCATAAGTTGGTTTTCCATCAAGCCCATCAGCTACGTTGTCTAAAAAGTCATTTGTAAAATTAACTGAGAGATCTATTCCTTCGCTTTTTAAGACTTTGTTAGTCAATGGCTGTGATTCAATTCTGTTTGTGCAAAGGAAAATGACAACACATGTAATAAAGGTGAACATATTATTCATTCGATCTTTATATTTAACAAAAACTAGCTTTGAATTCTTCATATCATTAATGAGATGCCTGAAGCACTTTCCTATTCTGAGCAAATAAGTAAGAACCAATAACAATTAGAGCCGCAAAAGCTTGAGCCACAAGACCTTGTATATTAGGGAAAACAGCGAACCACATTCCCAGCCAGGAAGGTAATGAAATACCGGCTGGAGTTGCAGGAATCCAATTGGCCTGCTGCATTTCCTGAATGCTTTCACCCACCATTACTAAAAGCACTACTCCTAGTAAAACTCCAGTAAAAACTAACATTTTTTTATAGGGTAAATGCTTATGAAGAATAAATGTAAAGACGGCAACTATAGATGTAAGTATAATACCAATCAATGTTCCAATTAAGACAATGTTACTCCCATCTTGAAGTCGTAATTGCTGCAAAAATAAAACAACTTCAAATCCTTCACGATAAATGGCGGTAAAGCCAAGCAGAACAAAGCCCTGGAACATTCTATATGTATCATTGTCGGTAGAATTGATTAAACTCTTACCTCGTTTTGTATGATGTGTAATCCAGCCAGTCCAGTAAACTTTATGAAAGAACCAATTCATTACAACTAGTAATACTGCAATTGCAATAAGCCCTGTCGCAGCTTGTATATCTAATTCTGGTAAATTTATGTCGGAAATGATTGCGACAACTATAAACCATGTAGCAAATGTTGTAGCCAAACCAAGTCCAGTACCAGCCGCAATACCATATCCATAATTACTTTCCTGCTTCCTGGTAACCGTTGCAGTAATGGCTGAAAGCACTAAAATTGCTTCAAGTCCTTCGCGAAAAACCAAGACTCCGCAGCTTAAAATGGCTGCAGTCAAATTTAAATTCTTTCCGGTTGCATTGGGAACTCCTGAAAAAACGACGCCCTGCCAGACCATTACCCCGATAACAAAAATTAGACCTAATCCAATCAGAATAGATTTACCGCTTATAAAATTTACTCGAGACATTCCTAACTATTACTTTTATTTTTAGCTTTGATTGATTTTTTCCTTTTTTAATCTTTTAAAACAATTACTATAATGAATAAATTTTCGCGAATAACTTATTGTTTGAAGTTTATTGATACAATACTCAGAACAGATGAATTTTACCACCATTAATATTAAGTAAGCGTAATAGCTCACAAAATGATCAGTTATAAAGGGCAAATAGAATATTATATAAATAGGTATAACGGTTTCAGATATTATGGTTGAATTTTTGAAAGGATGTACCTAAATTCCTATTAATAAAACCACAAATGAGTGAGGTGGATTTAAATAATTTACTAAAGACATAATCATAATAGTGATTCACTTCACCAAGACTAGTGGAATTACTAATTTTTTTAAATGGGGTGTTAAAATGGAAACTGCAAACTTAACTAAAACCAATATGGGTAAATTAACCCTCAACGGTCAAGAATATGATTTCCCTCTTATAGTCGGCTCCGAAGGAGAAACAGCAATAGATATTTCTGAACTCAGAAAAAAAACTGGAATGATTACTTATGACAATGGTTATGGCAATACCGGATCATGTTTAAGCTCAATTACCTTTATCGACGGAGAAAAAGGAATTCTCCGTTATAGAGGATATCCTATTGAAGAACTCGCTCAAAAATCCAATTTCTTAGAAGTGAGTTACCTTCTAATTTATGGTCATTTACCTAATAAACAGGAAATGTCCGACTTCCAATTCCAGTTAACGCATCATAGTTTAATTCACGAAGATATGAAGAAATTCTTTGAGGGTTATCCCCGCAGTGCTCACCCAATGGGCATCCTTTCTTCTATGGTCGATTCTTTGTCAGCCTTTTATCCCGACGCGGGTTACAACGGTGATGTAAATTTGAATATTATTAGACTTTTGGCCAAGTTAAAAACAATAGCGGCTTTCTCATACAAAAAGTCGGTCGGACAGTTGTATATTTATCCGAGAAATGATCTGAGCTACGCTGCTGATTTTCTTCATATGATGTTCGCAGTTCCTTCTGAAGATTATGAAGTTCCTCAGGTGCTTGAGGAGGCACTCGAACTTCTTTTAATTCTTCATGCAGACCATGAACAGAATTGCAGTGTATCTACTGTAAGAATGGTTGGTAGCAGCCAGGCTAATCTTTTCGCTTCAATATCAGCAGGCATCTGTGCCTTGTGGGGACCTCTACATGGCGGTGCAAACCAAGAGGTTATTCGGATGCTTGAAAGAATAAAAGACGATGGTTCAAACTACAAAAAATATGTAGATATGGCCAAAGATAAAGAATCTAAATTTAAACTTATGGGATTTGGCCATAGAGTGTACAAGAATTTTGACCCACGTGCTAAAATTCTTAAAGCTTCTGCCGACCAGGTCCTAGCAAAATTGGGGATAAGTGATCCTCTACTCGATATTGCAAAAAGTCTAGAGGAAGTTGCCCTTAAGGATCCATTTTTTATCGAAAGGAAGCTTTATCCTAATGTTGACTTCTACAGCGGTATTATATATAGGGCAATGGGTATTCCTACTGATATGTTTCCAGTAATGTTTGCAATTGGAAGACTTCCCGGTTGGATTGCTCAATGGAAAGAAATGCGTGAAAATCCTGATGCAAGGATTTATAGACCACGTCAAATATATGTTGGAGAAACAAACAAAATTTACAAACCAATAGACCGAAGATAACACATATAAAAGCTATCATTTTAAAAGCGTGCCTCTGCAAAGAGTGCACGCTTTTTTTGCATAATTTCTTAACAACACAGCGGTTACAGAATTCCTTCCCTCTTTGAATTTATTCCTTCATTTAGCAATCTTTGAACATCAAGGGGTGGGTATTTTTATGAGAAAAGATGAAAAACCTGGCTTCTATCCAATTTTTATAAGCTTGGATAAAATGCCTTGCTTAGTAGTCGGCGGCGGTGTAGTAGCAGGAAGAAAAGTACTGTCTCTTCTGCAATTTAACGGCGATGTTACAGTTATCTCACCTAGAGTCTCAAAATTAATCAATAACTTATTTGAGAAGGGAAAAATCAATCTAATAAAACAACGTTACTCAAAAGACATAATAAAATCGTTTAAGATAGTTTTCTGCGCTACAAATAACGCAAAAATAAATAAGAAGGTTCATGATGACTGCAAACGAGAAGGGATTCTGATAAATGTTGCTGATAATCCCCCATTGTGTGATTTTATTTTACCCGCAAATATAAAACGAGGAGATATGACGGTCTCTATTTCGTCTCAGGGTAACGCTCCATTTTACACCAAAGAAATAAAAAAGAAAATAGAAGGAATATTATCACCGGTTTATAAAGATATTATCAATTTGGCAGGAGAATTTAGACGATGTCTTTTAAATGATAAAAGGGTGATTTCGACTAAGGACAAAACAAAAATGTTTAGAAAATTTACATCAACGGATTGGGAAAAAGTTTTAACAGAAAATGGGAAGACTAACCCGCATCATTATATAAAAAAAATATTAAAAGAATTAGATTCACTTTAATTATTTAGATGAGGGAAAATTTTGGCTGATCCAATTATATTGAAAAAGAAATTAATTATAACCTTCACAATAATGATTGTGCTAATATTAATGGGTGGAGCTTTAGGTTGGATACTTACTCAGCAAATAGAAAGAAATAGCAAAATTATAGATGTTGTTCATCAATTCAAGGAGGCAGAACTACAGTTGAGAAGAGAAGAAAAAAATCTCTTGATTAGAGGCTATTCTCAAGACAGATTTCTCCGTTGGCAAAATGCCAAAGAACAATTTCACCAGAAATTTGGCGAACTAATGGGAATGGAAGCTTTGAGTGATTCTGAAATAAATGAAATAAAGGTGGACTATTCGGAAATGTCAAGTACCTATAACAATTTCTTTGAGCAAATTAGTTCTAATTTACTTAACCAAGACGGGATAAATAAATACAGTGAGCAGTTTAAAGTAATAGGAAGACGTACGCTTGAAATGATAAATAATATATTGTCGCGTGAAGCCCAAATTTCTGCAAAGACAGACTCACAGGCATATATACTAATTGCTTCTTTCACAATCATTTTTGTTGCAACTTCGGCTTTTTTAATAGTTAATGTATTAAAACATTTATAAGTGTAAAAATTATTATGCAATGGAGAACCAATTTGAAATTTGGTAAAGTTTATATAGTTGGAGCGGGGCCAGGTGATCCGGAACTTGTTACACTAAAAGCCCTGAAAAAGCTCGAGCAGGCAGATGTAGTAGTTTACGACAGACTCATAAACGATGATTTACTTTCTTACTGCAAAAAAGAATGTGAAAAAATTTTTGTGGGAAAAGAATCAGGCTTTCATCCAATTCAGCAAGAACGTATAACCGAAATATTAATAAAGAAATCGAAACTTGGTCTTGAAGTAGTTCGATTGAAAGGTGGAAATCCTTTTGTATTCGGTAGAGGCTCCGAAGAAGCTGCCGCCTTGAAAAAAGAAGGAATCGAATATGAAATAATTCCAGGTATTACTTCTGGCCTTTCGGCGCCAATTTACAGCGGAATTCCAATTACACAAAGAGGAATGGTTACTCATTGTGTTCTTATAACAGCACACGAATGTCCGGATAAACCTGAAACTCAAGTAGAGTGGGAAAAACTGGCAAAATTAAAGAACACAAATTTGATTATTTATATGGGCGCCTCAAGAATAGAAAAAATCTGCACCAAGTTGATTAAGAATGGGATGAGACCAGATATGCCCGCTGCAGTTATAGAAAACGGAACTTTGCCAGAACAAAGAACAATTACGGCTAGATTAGATAATATTGCAGAAGAATTTAAGAAAGAAGACTTTCGTCCTCCAGTTATAATTATTATCAGCCCAACAGTTTCGATGAGAGACGAAATTTCCTGGTTCAAAGAATTTAAGATTTCTGACAATATAATTTTTAAAACTGTTGACATTATAAATTCAAGAAAAAAGAAACCAGTAACAATAAATCAACCTGTTGTAAAAGAATATTAAAAGCGAACAACTCTAAATAGCAGGCTGATGAAATGGAATATGTTAAGAGGCGGTGAATTAGATACCGTTCTTTTAGCTCGAATAGAGAATGAAAATATTCAGTATTTATTTACCCGTTGTCGGCATTCATTTCAATATTTTGCTACTGGTTTTAATTGGGTTTTGCGTTGGTGTTATCGCAGGATTTTTCGGGGAGGGCGGCGGCTGGTTTGTAACTCCTGCATTAAACATTTTTGGATTCCCTATGGCTTATGCAATAGGAACATGTCTCTCCAACATATTCGGTCAATCAATTGGGGCGTTAAAAAAACACCACTCGATGGGGAACATTGATTGGAAATTGGGAATTATTTCTGTGACTGCTTCTATAGTGGGATTTGAGGTAGGCTCCATGGTTGTTCTTGCATTGGAAAAATCCGGTGATGCAGGAACCATAATACGATGGTGTTACATTGTATTCTTGTCAGGATTAAGCAGCTTTATGTTTTACGATTATTTTGTACTTCAGAAAAGGCTGACATCAAATGGTGAATCAAATGGCGATACAACATTAAGCATCGAACCAAATAGAAATCATCTTGCAGAAAGATTGTACAGTATAAAAATCCCTCCGATGATCTCTTTTCCAACTTCACAAATTGAATTGGTTTCCCTGTGGATAATTATAGTAATCTTTTTATTCACAGGTTTCTTTTCGGGTTTGCTGGGAATTGGAGGAGGCTTTATAATCATGCCTACACTTGTATATTTGATAGGTTTGCCGACTACAATCGCAGTAGGAACTACTCTAATCACAGTGTTCTCCAGTTCAGCATACGGGTGTTTTATATATGCTATTAATGGTCGTGTCGAACTAACTGCTGCTTTGGTTTTGCTTATTGGGGCTTCAGTAGGTGCACAAATAGGAGCAACTGCAATTAGATATATCAAAGGTTATGGTATAAGGTTTCTTTTTGCTGTGATGATAATGCTTGCAGGCTTATCAGTATTAACTGAACAAGTTTTTAAAATAACAGGCCGATTATTTTTTCAAACTATGTCGGAAATTATTTTGATGGGAACTGCTATAACAATGGCATCAATAATAGTTGGAAAGCTTCTGATAGGATCTAGAAATGAAAAAAAGAGACTTAAAATTACTTAAGACATTTGAACTAATAGTGTAGAACAGTATGGATATTTTCAGAATATATTTACCTGTCGCTGGGATTCATTTTAATATTTTACTATTAATTCTAATAGGTTTTTGTGTTGGAGTCATCGGCGGATTTTTCGGCGTGGGCGGAGGATGGGTAATTACTCCAGCATTAAACATTTTCGGCTTTCATATGGCGTTCGCAATAGGAACAGGACTCGCCGACATATTCGGTCAATCTCTCGGCGCAATTAAGAAGCACCAAAAGATGGGTAATGTTGATTGGAAACTCGGCAGTTTATCTATAATTACATCGTTAATTGGTTTTGAGGCTGGTTCCAGAATAGTAATAACCTTGGAAAAAGCTGGCGATGTAGGTACAATTATTAGATGGTGCTACGTTGTCTTCCTTGCCGGACTAGGCTCATTTATGTTTTATGACTACTTTATCCTTCAAGGTAGGCAATTGAAAAACGAAGGGGAAGAAAAAGATTCGATCATTTCTCAAAAAAGGTCTTCAGGTAATACGAATGGAATCGCAAATAAACTTCATAATATAAATCTACCCCCTTTTATCTCCTTTCCAAGATCAAATATCGAAAAAGTTTCGCTTTGGGTTATCATGTCAATTTTCTTGGGTACCGGTTTTCTTTCGGGAATTTTAGGTATTGGCGGTGGATTTATTATTCTACCTGCTCTTGTTTACTTGATTGGTCTGCCCACAGTTGTGGCTGTTGGAACTGGTCTAATGACTGTTCTTGCCACTTCAGCATTTGGCTGTTTTACATATGCATTGGATGGCAGAGTCGAAGTAATCGCCGCTGTATTAATGCTTTTTGGTGCATCGATTGGTGCACAAATTGGTTCAACTGCTGTTAAATATATTAAGGGATATGGCATCCGGCTTCTGTTTGCAATAATGATCATGTTCACCAGTTTATCGGTCATCACAGAACAATTTTATAAAATGACGATGAGGTCTCTTTTTCAAATTTTTTCAGGAATAATATTAGTTGGGACTGCTGTTGCCATGACGACAATAATTATTGCAAAACTTATTATTGAATTTAGAAAAGAGAAACTTGACAAATTGGACAAGGCTTGAAAGCTTAATTACTAAGCATGGAGAGTTATGAATATATTTAATATATATCTACCTGTTGCTGGCATCCATTTCAGTGTTGTTTTGTTACTGTTGATCGGATTTTCCGTCGGAGTATTAAGTGGATTCTTCGGTGTTGGAGGCGGTTGGATGGTTACGCCTGCTCTCAATATCTTCGGATTCCATATGGCGTATGCGATTGGAACCCCTCTCGCCAACATCTTCGGGCAGTCAATAGGAGCAGTGAAAAAACATCATCAGATGGGAAATATTGATTGGAAGCTTGGCTTTCTTTCGATAATCACTTCTGTTATAGGATTAGAGGTGGGTTCAAGAGTTATACTCGGACTGGAAAGGGCTGGTGACGTAGGTTTGATTGTAAGATGGTGCTACGTTTTTCTTCTTTCGGTTCTTGGCGCATATATGCTTTATGATTTCTTTGTCCTCCATCCAAGACAAATGAAACAGGATGAAGAAAAACTCAAAGGAATCATGAACGGTAAAAAACGTAAAGGGAAAAAGCTTTCTGAAAAACTCAATAATATAAATATTCCCCCGATGATCTCTTTCCCGGCATCCGGCATCCAAGGCGTGTCTTTGTGGATAATTCTACTTGTATTTTTATTTACAGGGTTTCTATCAGGATTTATGGGTGTGGGCGGAGGATTTATAATCATGCCGGTACTCGTCTATCTGATAGGATTACCAACAACCATTGCTGTGGGGACTAGTTTAGTCTCTGTACTTTTCACCTCTGCATACGGGTGTTTCACTTATGCAATAAAAGGCCGCGTAGAACTTATTGCTGCTTTTATTCTACTTCTTGGTGCTTCTGTCGGTGCACAAATCGGAGCTACTGCGGTTAAATACATTAAAGGATATGGAATAAGATTACTTTTTGCAATTATGATTCTATTTGCTGCTCTGTCTGTAATTACCGAACAATTTTACAGAATGGCAGGCAAATCATTTTTTCAAGTTCTGGCCGAAATTATTTTAATGGGAACTGCTATCACAATGACGATGATAATATTGGGCAGGCTCGCTCTTGAATCTAAAAAAGAGAAAAACACAGTCTTGAAATCTATCGAGAAGTTAAAAGTAAAGAAGGCTTGAATTATGGATATTTTCAATATATATCTGCCGGTAGCGGGTATTGAATTCAATGTTCTTCTATTAATCCTAATTGGGTTTTGTGTAGGAGTTCTCGGCGGATTTTTCGGGGTCGGTGGAGGATGGATTGTTACACCTGCTTTAAATATTTTTGGATTCCATATGGCCTTTGCAATAGGCACCGATTTATCAAATATCTTTGGTCAAACGATAGGTGCTGTAAAGAAACATCAACAGATGGGAAATATTGATTGGAAACTAGGTCTTATTTCAATAACTACTTCCATAGTAGGGTTGGAAATTGGTAGCGATGTTATAATCGCTTTGGAAAAGGCAGGAGACGTAGGAGTAATTGTTAGGTGGTGTTACATGCTGCTTCTTTGGGGACTTGGCATTTATATGTTGCGTGATTATTACATTATGAGCCGGAAACAATTACAAAAAGCGGAAGTTGGAATTGAAGCTTCCGGTAATACATTTCGCAAATCTAAAGCTAAAATTTCTGAGCGACTTCGTAAGATGAATCTGCCGCCGATGATTTCTTTTCCTTCTTCCGGCATTGAGGGAGTTTCAATATGGATTATCCTCCTTGTTTTTTTGTGTACCGGATTCTTATCAGGTTTTCTCGGGGTTGGCGGCGGATTTATTATTATGCCTGTTCTAGTTTACTTGATCGGTCTGCCAACTGCTATTGCAGTAGGGACAAGTCTTGTAACTGTGCTAATCAGCGGTGCATACGGATGTTTTACATATGCTCTTAAAGGACGGGTAGAAATAGTAGCTGCCTTTATTATGTTAATAGGAGCCTCTATCGGGGCCCAGGTTGGATCAACTGCGGTAAGATATGTCAAGGGGTATGGAATAAGGCTGCTCTTTTCAATAATGATAATATTCGCAGGGTTTTCAGTAGCAACTGAACAGTTCTATAAAATTACCAGGAATCAATTTTTTCAACCTCTTGCTGGAGTAGTTTTAATGGGAACTGCCTTATCTATGTCTATAATAATTATTTATAGACTCGTCGTAATGTCCAGGAAAGAAAAAATCAAAAAGGTGTAAACAATTAGGGAGAACGCTATATGGACATCTTTAATATTCACTTACCTGTTGCAGGAATCGAGTTCAATGCGTTACTGTTAATCGCGATAGGCTTTTGCGTAGGTGTACTTGGAGGGTTCTTCGGCGTTGGAGGAGGATGGATTGTTACACCCGCTTTAAATATTTTCGGATTTCATATGTCTTATGCCATAGGAACGGATCTTGCTAATATTTTCGGACAATCCATTGGAGCAACGAAAAAACACCACAAGATGGGGAACATCGACTGGAAGTTGGGTAGTATTTCAATTGTAGCATCAATAGTAGGGCTTGAAGCGGGCTCACAAGTTGTGCTTTTTCTTGAAAAACTAGGCGATGTCGGTTCAATCGTTAGATGGTGTTACCTTTTCTTAATGTTTGGTCTCAGTTCTCTAATGTTCTATGATTACCGGAAACAAAATCCCCAAAGAGCTGAACGGTTAAAACAGCAAGAAAATGAATCAGAAGATTCAAAGGCCAAAGTTCGTAAAAGCAATCTTGCAGAAAAACTTTATAAAATAAATCTTCCACCTATGATATCTTTTCCAACGTCAGGAATTAAATCAGTTTCTTTGTGGATAGTTCTGTTTGTGTTTCTGTTTACAGGTTTTTTATCAGGTTTTCTAGGTGTAGGGGGCGGATTTATAAGAATGCCTGCACTAGTTTACTTAATCGGGGTTCCCACTGTTATTGCTGTTGGAACAGATTTGATGAGCGTGCTTTTTAGTGGCGCATATGGTTGTTTTACTTACGCTCTAAAAGGTCGTGTTGAAATAATTGCCGCTTTTATAATGTTAATTGGGGCTTCAATAGGTGCACAAATCGGTGCTTCTGCTGTAAAATATATAAAAGGTTACGGTATCAGATTATTATTTGCAATAATGATTTTACTAGCAGGTTGTTCAATAGCTTTAGAACAGATATATAAAATCACTAATATTTCAATATATCAATCTAGTGCAGGAATTGTTTTGATGGGAACTGCCCTATTATTAAGCTTTATAATTATTATCAGACTTATCTCTGAAGTTAGAAAGGAAACTAAAAAATCTGGATTCATTAAATAACAAAAATAGTTCTTTTATTAAGGATATAAAAAATAACTTTAGGAAATAAATTATGCCAATAAAAAAATTGATTCTTTTGTTTATGCTGTGTTTTATATTTAGCTGTGCATATAATATCTGTTACGCAGGTGTTGAAGGCGGTGGTAAACAGGAAGCCACAATAAGCAAAAAGGTGGATACTAAGGATCTTTCCGGGATTAACCTGTGGGTCGCAGAGTTATATAACAATGATAGATTATTGTACGCAGTAGTTGTGACCCTTGTAATGGCAACCCTGGGTTCAATAATGGCTTTCGGAACGGACCTTGTACTTAAGTACTTCGGAATAAATGTATCAAGAATCTCGCACAGAGAATGACAAGAATAATTAAAGTTTAAAGATTCATAAATTTTGGTATTTAACTTAGCCTGAAACCTGCTAATATATGTATATAGATTTATTAAAATGCTATGGCATTATTGAAGAAAATATTAAAACGGAAACAAAAAAAAGTACCCATTTCATTTAAAGAAAAACTTCATCATTTCCAACACCTCTTATCTTCTAATGACGAAGCATTAAAACTCATGGGGATCTTAAGTGAACTCCTCGCTGCGGGGAAGCCATTTTCAAAAGGGCAAATTCAGGGAATTTATTCAGAAATTACAAAAAATACTGCAGAAGTGACGGCGCATCTTTCTATGATGTGTGGAGGCAGGTATAAGTCACTAACTAGCCAAGTGGAAAAGATTGAGGATAAATGTTCGAGTTTTCTTGCTCCGCATGCTCTTTGTCCAATGATATGGGATTGCGACGAACTAGATTGTATTGATTGTGAGGAGGGCTGCCCTGCTCCAAGTGAGGATAGAAACGGTCCATATTCATATAATATTGACGATCTTACGATAGCCCACACCCAAGAAGTTGGCGGAAAGATGAGTCGCCTTGGTGAGATTCATAATAAACTATTAATACCAGTTCCCGATGGTTTTTGTATAACTTCTAGATTCTTTGAAGACTTTCTATCGCAAGGAGATCTATACCAAAAAATAGATAAAGCTATATCATCTATTGATTTCAATGATAATGCACAAGTTCAGTCTATCAGCCAGGCCATTCAAGCACTTATTATAGATACTCCTATCCAGCAATTTTTTGAAAAGACAATAATAGCTAATTACGAATTATTGTCTGCTAAATTGGGAGATGCACTGGTCTCAGTAAGATCAAGTGCTGTTGGAGAAGATGACCTTCACCATTCATTTGCGGGGTTACATTATACTGCACTTAATGTAAGCAAAGCCAATCTAATTGACGCATGTTTTGAGGTTTTAATCTCAAAATATTTGCCCCAATCACTAGTTTACCGTTACTTAACTGGATTGAGAGATGTAGATATGCCAATGAGTATTGGTTGTTTAGAGATGATAGATTCGGAAGTAAGTGGTGTACTATTTACTAAGGATCCTCTCGGAAATAAAGAAGGAATTATTATTCATGCAGTTCGAGGCCTTGGTATAAAAGCTGTCGATGGAAGCACTACACCTCAAGAATTTCTAATAGATCCACATACGAGTAAAATTATAAAATTCCAAGCTGGTAATCAGAATCAAAAAAGCGTTCCAAGAAATACTGATGGTTTATATGAAGAGAAAATCCCTGAGGATCTGATAAGTAAACCATGTCTTAATGAAGAACAAATAAAAGTGATTACTGAATACGCTTTAAAAATAGAGAAACATTTTAGTGAACCTCAAGATATTGAATGGGCTATAAACAAGAAAGGAAAAGTTTATATATTACAATGCAGGCCACTAGCAGTTTCAAAGCAAAGCACTTTTGAGACAGATGAAAAAATTTCACTCCAAAACTTAGACTCTAAGTATCCAATATTAATAAATAAGGGGATCTGTGCTAGTCCCGGTGTTTGTTCGGGAAAAGTCTTTTTATTAAACAGATCAAAAGATCTAATCAACTTTCAGTCAGGCAGCATTCTTGTCGTGAAAAATACATCTCCTGAGTTAACACGTGTTCTTCATGAAGCAGCCGGACTTATTGCTGATATAGGAAATGCAACCGGACATCTGGCAATTATTGCGCGCGAATTGGGTATCCCCGTTATTGTAAACACAAATAACGCTACTGAAATTCTTTCCAATGGTATGATCGTTACTATTGACGCAAGTGAAAATAGAGTATTTGAGGGAATGGCAAAAGAAATTATTGAAAAAAACAAATTAACGTCCGTCAAAGAGAATATATTCTTAAAAAGTCCAATGCGTAGGATCTGGCAAGGCATTTCACGTCTTATTATCCCCCTAAATCTAACAGACCCAGGCTCATCAGATTTTACGCCTGAGAACTGCAGAACCCTTCATGACGTAACAAGATTTGCTCATGAATATGCAATGAGAGAAATGTTTTCACTGTATGAGTCCGCACAATATGAAGATTCACATGCTTACCCATTGAAATTCCCGGTGCCACTCGATGTCCATGTGATTGACCTTGGAAAAGGCTTAAAAGAAATACCTAAGAAAAAATATGTTACACCCGAAGATATTATTTCAAGACCTTTTCTATCTTTAATAAAAGGTATGACTGCACCTGGCATAAGATGGGCAGGTCCTTTGCCTATTGATCTAAAAGGATTCACGAATCTTCTCATGTCGAATGTGGTTGATTCTAACAGAAGCGATAGAGATTTGGGCAGCAGAAGTTACGCAATTATTTCCGACTGTTACATGAATTTCTTTTCAAGATTAGGATATCATTTTTCCAGGCTTGATGCCTATGCAAGCGATGAGCTTAATAATAATTATATAAATTTTAACTTCCGCGGCGGAGCTGCAGACCCAATTCGAAGAGTCAGAAGAGCAAAAATAATTAGTAAAGTCTTGGAAACCTTGAATTTTACTGTTTCACACGATAAGGATCATGTTTTAGCAACTATCAGAAAAATTCCTTTACTATCTATCCTCTCACTGCTTACTGAAATTGGTAAATTAATGGGAGCAGTAAGAAATGTAGATGTAACACTCACCAACGATGAAAGTATTCAACAATTTGTTGATGCCTTCCTTAATGGAGATCCCTCCCCAGCAATGAGATTTACAGAAAGAAGCAATAACTAAAAATCATCAGGTTAATTGTAGAAACGAAAACACAAAAAGTATACGTGTAAATAATTTATACTGAAGCGGCAACATGTTCTGAAATTGCAGATTCTTCCTTAGCAAGCTCTCTTGCTCTATTCCTTACCTCTGCGACATAAATTGCAAGCGGCCTATATAACAAATGTGACCATTTACCAAACGGCACCTCAACCACCAGCATAGGAACAACAATTGCCAAGTGTACAGTATATGTTATGTAAGTGGCCATTGGCAGGTCTGAAATACGGAATATATGAAGAAGAATGCCTGTCAAAGCTGTAAGGAACAACAAAATTGGAAATAGCCAATCGGAGAAATGACTAAACTTGTGCATTTCAGTACTTTTATTCATCCGGTCTATAATGATCCAGGCTGTAGAAATTAACAAAACTATAGTAGCATAGTAACCAAGAAAACTTGTCCAGTGAATGCTTGTATCCTTAATCTGAAACCAAGGAAGAAAAACCACAACGAGGGCAAACATAATAGCGTAACCGCTTACCAGAAAAAGATGCCTTAACCAATTCCTTACAGAATCACTGCTAACACAATTCTTCCAATTCTTCTGACTTAACAACTGCACAATTAAATGTGGAAACTGAGTAATGTATAAACTAAAAGGGATTTTTTCACCTCGCACTAAGCCAGAGAACATACGGGCTGCGTTGGAGAGAAGCAAGAGTGCAAGAAATGCTGCCATTAATCTATCGCCCAAATCCACAATACCAACAGGTGCGAAATGCTCCAACATAACATTAGAAAGCGGGGCTGCACCAGCACGGGCCAACAATCCAAAGCCAAAATTTTGAGGTAATGTAAACAACAATACTATAACTGCTGCAATTAAGGCAAGGATACTTATTTCCCAGAAAACCGAACGATATAGTAAACGGGAAATACCTGTCCAGTCATATTTCGAAGTCAAGTATCTGCGTATCGACATCATAGTTTCCCCGGGGTTAGCCTGCCGGGGACACTTAGTGGAACAGTCACCACAATAGAAGCAAAGCCAAGGGCCAGGATCTTCAAGAAGTTTGTCTTTCATTCCCCATTGTGCAAGAAGCATTTGCCTGCGCGGGAAACCATATTCTTTAGTAGAAAGAGCGCAAACGGAGGTACATGTAGCACATTGATAACACTTTTTAAGATCTTCCCCACCGTTCTTTTTTATATAATCTATTAATTGTATATCTGGTTTTACTAAATTTCGTTCATTCATAAGGATAACCTATTCTTTCATTAATTCCTTTTTCAATTGCATTGTTTTCTCTCCAAAAAGGCAATATCTCAACCATTTATATCCAAAAATCAAAAGCTCCTTATCATCTTTTTTGATTTTCTTAACGGTATCTTCATCAATATCAAATCTTTTTAGAAATGTACTCTCAAAAACAAATTCTCTGAACTTATCTATGTTATAGCAAACTGTATAAAACATTTCAAGCTTTGCCGGATCAAGGCGTTTTCCTTTTCTAAAAAAATCATGCAGAGAAATTTCTTTGAACAGCTCACCCATTTGAGTATAGTCTTCCACCTTTTGGTCCTTAATCCATTCATCCACAGTCCAGCCCTCATCCTCTTCAAAACCCTTACAAACTGACTCATGCAGGAGAAAATAGAATTCCGTATTACCATTCTGTGCAGAATCTACAGGCGAAGCTACTCCTAACGGAAACATTCTACATGACCAGGGCCTATCTTCATAAACAGAACAACCCTCATCAGTAACAAAAGGACATGATTTGTTTTCATCATCTCCCATTTTCAACATCACCACAGGATGGTTTTGCTTTTCGTCAATAGGAAGGAAGGTATATTTATCTAAAAATTCTTGCGACGAAATCTTAAGTTTATTCTTCAGACGGATTATGTCGTAAGGTGTTAAGAATATATTTACATCACTGCAGCATTTATTAAAACAGCTAACATTTTTGTGACAGCTGAATTTGAACTTACTCTCTTTTGTAAGCCTTGGATATTCTGTTAATATCGTTTCTTTTAGCTTTTGTATTTCATCCATAATTTTTACCTTAATCTTCCCTGCCTGGTCTAAGGCAGATAATTTATTCTATTATAAAATTTTTAATGCATCCTTTGACCAAACCGGCAACGGTCCTGATTCATCATTACTTGGATTAAACCTATACCGGTAGGAAATATTCTGATTAAATTTTTCTCTCATCCAATCCCATCCCCGCACAAAATAAGAACATTCATCATTGAAACAGACGAATTGGTACTCCGTACCCCAGGAAGATTCGGATGGACATGACCATTTCTTTAAAGTTGAATTACAATGGGGACAAGTATGAATTTTTTCTTTTTCCATTATAGCTTACAAGTATATTTAATAAAAAAGGGAATCCGCATTTTTAGGGGATTCCCTTTCGAATCATAACTTCATCCAAAGAATAAACCCCAGTCTATCTGGATAAAGCTTAATTTACTATAGAAATTACCGGTTTTGAAAATACATCCCATTTGTCTGTCTTCGGATCCCATTTCATATTTACAAATACTTTCCAATCTTTATCATCCATAGAAGGTTTGTCTGACCGGAAATAATACCCTGGCCAACGTGTTTCTTCTCTGAATAATACTGCTCTTACGTGAGCTTCAGCCTGCCACATTCTGTGGATGTTTTCCCAGCATCTCATTAGTTCGTGAAGGTCAGATGCAGCCAGCTTTTGGGAGTCTTCTTTCAAATATTCGAGAAGTTCAAGTCCCTTTTCCAGAAGACCCTTACTAGTCTTAAACTGAGAAGAGACTCCGCCAGCATATTCATCCATAATTTTCTGCAGTCTGAACATGAACATCTTAGGCTTTATATAATTTGGATTAATATCCGGGTCGCTCGATGTCTTTCCAAATTGATCGAAGAGACTCATCGGCTTCAATATTTCTTCTTTCAATGCATCAATTTCTGCCTGATTATATTCGTGAGAATTTGGATTATCAACAATATAATCAATAGCAGATTTTGCAGCTATACGTCCTTCTGCATGAGAGCCGGAAGAAAACTTATGGCTTGAAGCACCGGAAGCATCACCAGCGCAGAATATACCTTTGATTGTTGACATATTAGCATAACCCCAGAAATATTCTTCGGGAGCAAGGTCTTTAGGACCACTTACCCATGCTCCTGATGCACCAGAATGTGAACCGATAAAGTACGGTTCGGCTGCAGCAATTTCAGAAGGTCTTTCTTCCGGAGCTGTGTTTGTACCAGCCCAAAGAAGTGCTTGAGAAATCGTCATATCAAGGAAGTCTTCCCATGCTTCAGACTCAAGTTCTTTTATCTTTTTCTTTGCTGCCTTTTCATCACCGGCTTCGGAGGCAATTTTGTTAATTGCTTCATCAGTTCTCATGTAAAT
>JBJKPP010000087.1:0-7919 GCA_046706145.1 Ignavibacteriaceae bacterium
TATTGAGCCATAAACTTTTCAATAATTCGGTTGAAGAATACTTAATCGCAATTGCCATCATAATTATTGGCCTAATAATAATTAGGATTTTTAAGAAAGTCGTATTAAACCGACTGGACAACTGGTCAAAGAAAACTAAGACAAATATTGATGATTATATAATAAAAGCAATTGAGAAATTTGCGGTGCCTTTGCTTTACTATGCAGTATTCTATTTCGGTATTACGACTTTAGGATTTCCTGCAAAAGTTATGAAGTGGTTTGATATATTATCTACAATTCTAATAGCATACTTTTCCATAGTACTGATAACTTCATCAGTAAGGATTGCCGTTAATTCTTATATTGATAGAAGGGCTGGGGGAGATGATAAGAAACAACAAATGAGAGGAATAACGATAATTGTTAACTTCTTAGTATGGATTTTCGGAATCGTTTTTCTTCTGGAAAATCTTGGATATAATGTTACTTCAATAATCGCCGGCTTGGGTATTGGTGGTGTGGCTATAGCTTTAGCAGCACAAACTATTTTAAAAGACCTTTTCAGCTATTTTGTTATCTTTTTTGACCGACCTTTTGAAATCGGAGATTTTATAATTGTAGGCGATAAAATGGGCGCTGTTGAATACATTGGAATAAAAACTACGAGGTTAAGAAGTCTTGGCGGTGAGCAATTAATTTTTTCAAACACGGATTTGGTAGATTCCAGAGTACACAATTACAAAAGAATGCAAAGAAGGAGAGTCGTTTTTAAACTTGGGGTGACTTACCAAACTTCAAAAGAACTCCTGGAAGAAATTCCGAAGATAATAAAGAAAACAATTACTGAACTAAAAAATACTACATTTGACAGGTCACATTTTTCATCGTATGGCGATTTTAGTTTGAACTTCGAAACAGTTTACTATGTCTTAAGTTCGGATTACAATATGTACATGGATACCCAGCAGGCAATTAACTTGAAGATTTATGAAGAATTCGAGAAAAGAGGAATTGAATTTGCGTATCCAACACAGACATTGTTTTGGGAAAAAACCGATGAAGAAGACAGTTCGGATAAACTAAAAAATTAGGTATTTATCGATATTATCCCTCCAAGGGATGGTATCGATTTTAGGTTATTATTCTTTTTACCAGTTTTGGTTTTTTAATTTTAGAATCTGAAAACGTTAAAGCATTATTTATTCTTTCTTCAGCATTTTCAATCCTTGATTTAGAGTTTGAAAAAATTTCTGCTATTACGTCACCTTTCTTTATCTCATCTCCTATCTTAAAATTGAATATAATTCCTGCAGCAGGGTCAATTTTATCATCTTTTGTTTTTCTGCCTGCGCCCAATTCCGTTGCCGCCATTCCAATCTGAAATGTATTGACTGTCTTTAAAAAGCCTTTCCTTCTTGCTCTGATTATTTTTTTTGTTTTCGCCTTCGGATATAAATCTGGTTTTTCCAAATACCTTATATTTCCATCTTGAAGTTTTACAAGCTCAAGGAATTTTTCATAGGCTTTTCCGCTGCTTATCAAATCCTTAGCTACTAATTTTCCTTCTTCAATCGAAGATGCCCTTTTTCCTAAAAAAATCATTGCAGCAGACAAAATCAAACTGATATTGTACAAATCACCTTTTCGCTTACCTTGCAAAACTTCTATACATTCATAAACTTCCAGCCAATTTCCGATATAATTTCCCAACGGTTGATTCATGTCTGTGATGAAGGCAATAACTTTTTTGTCGAAAAGTTTTGCGGTTTTTATCAAAGAGTTTGCAAGTTTGATTGAATCACTTTGCTTTTGCATAAAAGCGCCGTTTCCGGTTTTAACATCCAGAACCAATCCGTCAATTCCTTCCGCCAATTTTTTACTCATAATGCTGCCGGTAATCAACGGAATAGATTCCACAGTAGCAGTTACATCTCTTAAAGAATAAATGAGCTTGTCAGCCGGAGCTATTTCTTTAGTTTGACCAATCAGAACTGCGCCGCACTTTTTCAAAACTCGTTTGAACTCTCTAAGATTTAAGTTTGTTCTAAAACCAGGAATGGATTCGAGTTTATCTAAGGTTCCACCGGTGTGCCCTAATCCCCGCCCGGAAATCATTGGAACATAAACTCCTGCTGCTGCAACAACCGGAGCTAAAATTAATGATGTTTTATCTCCCACACCTCCCGTCGAGTGCTTGTCTATTTTCGCTCCATTTATTGAACTTAAATCAATCGTTTTTCCGCTGTGAAGCATTATTTCAGTTAATTCCGCAGTTTCATTTGCGTTCATGCTGTTAAAAAATATAGCCATTAGCAAAGCAGAAAATTGATAATCCGGGATTTTCCCCTTTGTATAAGAATTGACTAAAAATTCAATTTCTTTTGTAGAAAATGTTTCGCCGTCTCTTTTTTTTCGAATCAACTCTATAGTATTCATAAAAACTCGATTTATTATGTTTAAATAACAATCAAAAATAAAGATAATTTGCGACTTTTGAGTGTTTGATTACCTCCGGTTATCTTGAATAAATAACGACGAATAGTTTCTTCTTTTTTTTCGACGCTCTTTTTACTAATTTCATATTCAACAATCACGGACTAAGAATTTTTCTTGTAAGAATAACTTGTTATTCTACGGATAAAAATTGGGAAACAATTTAACTCAATGCAGGTAATAGAAAATATTTTCAAGGGAATCAAAAATTTTCTAAATATACCGATTGACCTCGGAAATTTCCACGTTACGCTCTGGACAATTCTCTATTTTTTAATACTTCTATTTCTTTTATTCTATGTAACGGCTAAAGTCAAAAAGTGGTTAATTTATAATATCTTATCTAAGAGCAAGTTGGATCTTGGTGTACGGATAGCCATCGGCACAATTTTCAGATACACTATTATATTCATCGGAATTTTAGTTGTTTTACAAACAGTGGGAATCGATCTTTCAACCATTACAGTGCTTGCTGGTGCGCTTGGTGTCGGCATCGGTTTTGGCTTACAGAACGTTACAAATAATTTTGTAAGTGGAATTATCATCCTTTTTGAAAGACCGATTAAAGTGGGAGATAGAATAGAAGTTGGAGATGTGAGCGGCGATGTTACAAATATTTCTATGCGTTCAACTACGGTGCTGACTAATGATAACATAAATATAATTATTCCAAATTCAGATTTTATTTCTACCAAAGTAATTAATTGGAGCTACACCGACCGCAATGTAAGATTCAGTATACCAGTTGGTGTTTCTTACAAAGAAGATCCTAAAATAGTTAGGGAAGTGCTTTTGCAGGTTGCTGAAGAAAACGAAGGAGTTTTAAAACGCCCTCCGGCAGATGTTCTATTCAAAGAATTTGGAGAAAGCTCGCTGAATTTTATATTAAGAGTTTGGACAAGAGAATATATAAACAAACCATGGATTCTAAAGAGTCAGTTATATTTCGCAACCTTTGAAAAATTTAAAGAAAAGGGAATCGAGATCCCATTTCCACAAAGAGATTTGCACATAAAAAATACTGACTTTCGAGTCAGTTCAACTTAATTATTATCAATTATTTTTAATTTAAATATGAAAACAAAAGCAATAATTCTGCTTATTCTTGCTGTCCTCTTTACAATATTTGTTTCACAAAATACCCAAGTTATAACGATTAGCGCCTTTTTCTGGACGGTTCAAATGTCCACAATTGTTTTAATATCTCTAACAGGTCTTGCAGGAATTATAATAGGATTTATAATTGCAAGCCTTGCTTCAAGTTCGCAAAAGAGGAAGCAGAAAATGAAAGAAGAATTAAAAAGGGAAAAAGAAATGGCTAAAGCTAAAGAACCTCCTGTTGAAAATAATAAGAGCGAACCCGGTAAGTAATCGTCTGTTAATTTTAGTAATAGACCTTCAAGTGAGGTTCATCATCAGATTCTTTATCATACCACATATTTTTTTAACTTTGCAAATAAGTAAAAATAAAAACTTTTAATAATGGCTGAGTTCCCTAAAAAACTTCAGGAAATGTTGGAAGCATTATCCTTATTTCCCGACGATAACGATAGAATAAATATGCTTATTGATTACTCTAACAAAATAAGCAAAGTTCCTGAAGAGATAGCAAAAAAGCCTTACCCGGAAGAGAGTAAGGTGCCTTTTTGCGAATCAGGAGCATATGTGTGGAGTGTTAAGAATCCCGATGGTACATTAAGATATTACTTTGATGTGGAAAATCCACAGGGAATTTCAGCAAGGGCATTGTCTGCTATTTTAGAAAAAAGTCTTTCTGGCGAAAGTCCTAAGAATATTGTACTGATCTCCGAAGACATAGTTGAAAAAATTTTTGGTCCTAATCTTTCCACCAGAAAGAACATGGGTTTAACCGGGATAGTTCAAAAAGTAGTTAGAGAAGCAAGCAAATATCTGAATTAGCGAATTGTCGAATTACCGGATCGACGAAATTGTGAAAGTTCAGCATTTACATTCAAAAATGAACCTACAAATCCGAAAACCTATTGATTTCTTAATTACTATACAATGAAGTATAAAAATTTCGAAGAGTTACCTATCTGGCAAGATGCAAGAAAAATTGTTAATCATGTATATTCTATTATAAGTAAGAATGCTAAATTAGAAAAAGATTATAGGCTAGGCTAGTTGATCAGTTAATCGGGGCATCAATTTCGGTTATGAATAATATCGCAGAAGGTTTTGATTCTGGAAATAATAGTGAGTTTGTTCGATTTTTAAAATATTCACAACGATCTTGTTCTGAAATAATGTCTATGTCCTACATATTAAATGATATCTATAAATTAAGGGTTGACTCAAAGAAATTATATGACTCTACCTTAGAAGAACGTAAACAAATTAAGGCGTTTATTAAATATTTGAAGAATTAGTAAATCGTCGAATTATCGGATTAACAAATTTCAAAGTACCTTATTTTTATTCAAAAATGAATTCTCAAATCCGCTAATTCGTTAATTCAATAATTCTTGGGTTCATCTCCAAACATTATTTGATAAATCAACATCTGGTAACTTCTGGTCCGGATCAATAATAACAGAATCTAATTTGGATGTCGAATCATATTCAAACTCCCAATCTTTATTATGCAGCCAAATTTCAACGGGCAGATTTACTCTTCCAACTTTACCATTAGATTCTTTTACTTCAATAGTAACCGGCATAACCATTTGGTCATTATTCTGAATAGTTATAAGAGAACCTTCGGAGGGATTGTTATCTACATAAGTAACACTTTTTATAGCCTGGTCAAGTTTCCAATTCTTTACAAACCATTCTTTCCAGAACCAATTTAAATCCTCACCAGTTCCATTGTTCATGGACCTGAAAAAATCAAAGGGGGCAGGATGTTTAAAAGCCCAGTGTTTTATGTAATTCCTAAAAGCATAATCGAAACGATTTGGTCCGACTATATAATCCCTCAAAAGCACCAAACCGAATGCAGTTTTAAAATATTCTAACGGATGGATATAATTTCCGGGAATATTATCCGCATAAGTTAAAATTGGCGGCAGAGTATCATTTAAAAAATAAGGGACTATTTCACGCGCAGGATTCCCTCCATTCGGTGCATATTCACCATCTCTTTTTGGAAAATACTCACCATTATTAAAATCCTTATATGACAAAACATCTATAAATGTATTAAATCCTTCATCCATCCATGCATTTTCTCTTTCATCTGAACCAACCAGCATGGGAAACCAATTATGTCCGATTTCATGATTTATAACCATCCAAAGAACTTTTCGCTTTGCTCTGTAACTGCAAAAAACTATTGCAGGATATTCCATTCCACCAACTGGTCCGCCTACTGCTACAGCATTTGAATACGGGTATTCATACCAATGCTTCGAAAAAATTTCTATGCTGTTTTTTAAATACTCGGTTGCTCTGCCCCATGCACTGTCTCCTTTACTCTCAACAGGATAAACCGAATTGGCCAGGCATGGTTTACTACTTGGCAGATTTACCTTTGCAGCATCCCAAACAAATGCTCTTGAGCTTGCCCAGGAAAGGTCTCTCGAATTATTAATCTTAAAATGCCAAGTTAATCTTCCTTGGGAAGTTGGTCGAGTTTCGCTCTTGCCAACTTCAGATGGAGAAATAATGTAAATTGTCTTATTACTATTTCTGGCTTTGTTTAAATTTTCAATTTCAGTTTTAGTTAAAACATCTTGTGGATTAACTAATTCACCAGAAGCAACTACGATTTGATCCCAGGGAACATTTATGCTAACATCGAAGTTTCCATAGTCTAAATAAAATTCTCCGTTTCCCAAAAATGGAAGAGTATTCCAACCTTTTATATCATCGTAAACCGCCATGCGCGGGTACCATTGTGCAATATCGTATATAACACCATTTTTAGAATTCATCCATCCTGAGCGTCCGTAACCCTCCGGTACAATCTTAAATGAATATTTTACATAGATTTCTATTTTACCACCCTTCGACTTAAGTGGTGTATCCAATCGTATCTGCATTCTCGTATCAGTTATCAAGTAATTAGCGGATTCTACTCTGCCATTTTCGGAAATGTCAACGCTTTTAATATCAAATCCTCCATTAAACTTTTTTTTGCCGCTTAGGTTGGGAGCAGAAATCATTCTTGAACGGGAACCACTTTTAAATCTATTCTGATCCAAGTACAACCATAAATAATCTAGATCGTTCGGGCTATTATTCGTATAAGTTATAGATTCGTCTCCGGCAATAACAGTATCTTTTTCATCCAATCTTGCATCAATTTTATAATCGGCTCTATTTTGCCAATATTCCGGCCCAGGCGTACCATCCGCACTTCTGTAAACGGAACTTCCATTTTTATCAAACATGGGATCGAAAGTTTTTTGGGGATTATATGTTGAACTTTGAGCAAATAGAGGGAGAGCAGAAATAAGTAGAATAATCCAGACAAAGATTTTATTAAGAGACATGATTAATACCGTAGAAAATTTAAACACAAGTAAATTATTTCATCATTAAAAATACTTAAGAACAAGAAAATTCAAAATCAATTTTTCCACCCATTTTTCCCACCATCCATAAATCACATCCGAAATTAGTCATAGAAGCATGAGTGTATTACTAATGTGATGTATTTACTTTCGTTATTCGAAATTATTTTTTATCTATGCAAGTTAATATGAAAAAGGATTGAGATATGCCGAGCAATATAACCGAGAAGGTCTCTTTGAGGGTTTCAGATGGAACGATGATGGATGTTTCTACTGCACGACCTAATGATGTAAATAAACATCCGGGGATCATGGTCTTTCAAGAAGCATTTGGAGTTAATCATCACATAAGAAACATATTAGATAGATTCGCTACTGAAGGATACATCGCAGCAGCTCCAGAACTTTACCATAGAACACAGCCTGGTTTTGAAGGCAGCTACACTGATTTTGAAGGCACAAGAAAACATATACAAGCTGTTACGGTAGAAGGATTGACAGCCGATATTAAAACAACAAATGAATGGCTATACGGTAACAACTATTTCGAAGAAGATAAGGTGGTTTCAATCGGGTTCTGCCTTGGGGGTAGAGTTTCCTTTCTTGCTAATACAGTGCTAAATTTAAAAGCAGCAGCCTCATTTTATGGGGGTAGTATCTCAGAAACTTTACTTGATAAAGTAAACGATCTCTCTGCTCCGCAGCTCATGTTCTGGGGCGGACTGGATAAACACATTACTTCTGATAAGATCAATAAAATTACAGAAGAATTATCCAGACAAAATAAAAATTTTACAAATGTTGTTTTCTCCCGTGCAGAGCATGGATTTTTCTGCGATGAAAGAGCTAGTTACAATCCCGATTCAGCACGACAGGCATGGCTATTGGTGAAAGAGTATTTCAAAACATACTTAAGCAAATAATCACCCAAGGGAGCTAAACTCGTAAAACATAATTCCTTTTCAT
>JBJKPP010000088.1:0-8279 GCA_046706145.1 Ignavibacteriaceae bacterium
GAACTTGTTCCCACGAATGTTGGCAAGAAGGCAGATGCTTTACTAAAAGGATTAGAAAATTCTTTAAGGAACAATTAGATTAGTCTATAAGCTTTTTCCCTTTTTGTTTCTTCTAAATATTGCAAAAAACACTTAATTTTCCTATTATTATAATATCCCTCCATTCGGTATATTTTCAAGATAATCGTTCAAAGTGAGCAATAAGAATCTTAATTGGGTCCGCTATTTTTTTGCATTATATGGGACTCATGTGGCGAAGCTTTAAATCTATCAATACTATTAGTGATTATTAAGACGGAAATTAAAGCAAACCTCATTCAATAATTTAGACTCACACAATAACATTCCTATCAAAATAAAAATATATTAAGTAAAAAATACACCTTTAACCTTGCTTGATTTAACAATTTGCATTATAAATTATAATGGTGAACGGTACCTTAGGAAAACTCTAAATTCCATTTATGGCCAGGATGAGAAATTTAGCGAGGTAATTTTAATCGATAACGCTTCAGAAGATAACAGCATAAAAATAGTTAAAGAAAATTTTCCAGGAATAAAATTAATTCAACTTAGTAATAATTTAGGACCGGGCTACGCAAGAAACACCGGATTTAAGGCAGCATCCTTTGATCAGATTCTTTTTATTGATAATGATGTTTGTTTATCCCAAAATTTCTCGAAAGGGTTAGTCCAAGCACTAAAAGAATATCCTAACCCCGCAATTGCTATGCCCGAGGTTTACTTTGCAGGCTGCGAAAATAAACTTCAATATAACGGAGCTGATAGTCATTATTTAGGACTCATGATCCTAAACTGCCAGTCATATTTAACTAATAACAATAGCAACGAAATAAAGAAAATCAATTCTGTTGTAACTGCGTGTTTCTTGGTTGACAGAAAAAAGTGGGAAGAAGAAAAACCTTTTGATGAAAGTTTCTTCTTCAATTACGAAGATCACGATTTTGGTATTAGGACAAGGATAAGAGGTTACGAAATTTTATCTGTCTCTTCTTCAAAATGTTTTCATGGAGAAGGAACTCGAGATCTTTCTCGAAGAGAGGGAGACAAATATTCCCGAGTGCGAATTTTTTGTCTTATAAAAAATAGGTGGCAAATCATTCTAAAAGATTATGAATTAAGAACTATTATATTATTACTACCGGCATTGTGCATATATGAAGTTTTCCAATTTATGGGAGTTCTTAAAAAGGGCTGGATTGCTGAGTGGTTCAGGGCAGTCTATTGGATAGCCTCTAACCTCAATCATATTTTACATAAACGCCGCATTGTTCAACAATCACGAAAAATACATGATCGTGAAATCCTTGAAGGAGGTCCTTTGCCTTTCTTTGAAGATCTTCCTCAAGGCCGCCTTGAACAAATAGGAAAAAATATTTTGGATTTCTTGATGGTAACATATTGGAAATTAATCAAAGGTCTTATCTAATAATTTTTGCTAACTTTAATCAAAAACCCAGGATTTGAATAATTATCAGCATTTATGATTAATTGGAAGAAAACTAAGAAAGACTTACTTCTTGCTTCCTTTTCTCATTTCATTTACAAAGTTGTCGGATATTTAGTTCTAACAATACTTACCCGGTACTTGGCAAAAGGGGAAATGGGAGAATTTTTCTTTGCTGCCTCCCTGGCCACTTTTTTCGCCTTAATTACGCAAGTGGGCACGGATAACTATCTTATTAGGGAAGTTGCAGAAAAACCCGGGTCTGCTGTTCAAAGATTTTCCGAGGTTGTTTTTCTTCGGATATTACTTGTTCCTCTATACTTGCTTCTTTTGAATGGATTTACATTTATCTTCAAGCCGCAAATAGCAGAAGTAGTTTTTCTTACTTCAATATACGTTCTGTTAGAACAATTATATTCTAGTTTTGGCTCTCTGTTTATTGGAATTAAAAAAATTAAGTACAACGTCATCGTTGGCGTCGGCACAAGATTTCTTTTAGTCTTTTTGATTTACGCAGTAGCCAAATTAGACGGGGGCTTGATAGAAATTATAACATGTTATCTGATTGCCAATGCACTGTTGGTAGGAGGCTCATTCCTAATATTCCGAATAAAATTAGGACAGCTCAAATTTACATGGAAATTAAATAAAGCAAGGGAAACTCTGGGTTTGTCGTTTCCCCTTTTCGTGTTAACAGTGTTAGGGTTAATCCATTTCAAAGTTGATGTATTAATGCTTGGTTTTATGAAATCTTATTCTATGGTAGCTACGTATGAAGCAGCTTACAAGCTATTTGAAGCATCTCAGTTTCTAACTGTGCCGATAGGAATGATTTTCTTACCTCTTTTTTCCGAACTGGCTTATCAAGAGAGTTGGAAAGAAATTAAAAGAGTAATAAAAAAGCTCATGTTGGTTTTAATGACCTTGGGTACCGGAATTACAGTTTTAGCTTTTCTGCTGGCGGGAATTGTAATTCCTTTTGTTTTTGGAAATAAATATGGGGACTCTATTTCAGTTTTTAAAGTACTTTACCTAACTGTTCCCATTCTTTATTCGGCAAATATTAGTATGGTGCTGGCAAAATCAATTTATCTCGAAAGAAAGGCGATCAAAATAATGCTTGCATGTACAATTTTAAATATTCTTCTGAATTGTGCAGGTATTCCACTTTGGGGTGTACTCGGTGCTGCTTGGGCTACTTTTGCTTCAGAAACAATCCTTGCAGTTTTACTACTAAGGTTAAACTTTCAGGAAATTCATTCTCATAAGACAAAAGAATCGGAGAGTTGGGTGGGAGAATTTGATCATGCATGAAGAAGCGACTTATCTAAATTTTCATGACATTTTAGTAAATGTGATCTCCAATGATAAAGAGGTTATAACATTTGTTGAAAGTGATTTTTCATACTTTATAGTTTCACCTGAAAAATTAATACAATCCCCTCAGATTACGATTACAGCTAATTTAGATGAGCCCCCATATTGCCGAATTCCTAATGAGACTATTGCTGCTTACTACACAAAGGACGCAATAATATATAAGAATGGAGACATACACTATTTAGACTCTTTTGGAAAATGTCTGGTGATAAATAACCACAAAACAAATTCATCTGAAATATACAGTTTGAACCGTGATGTTTTGTACGAAAAAATTTATTTAATGATTATGAGCAGCGTCGGAACTATGCTGGACAAAAGGAAATTTCATCGCATTCACTCAATGGGCGTTGCTTATAAAGGAAAAGCTATTTTGTGCCTTTTACCAATGGGAGGAGGCAAAACCACACTCACTCTGGCACTTCTTAAAAACAAATCCTTCTCACTACTTTCCGAGGAAGTCCCGCTAATTTCAAACAAGGGATTTCTCTACCCTTTTCCAATTCGTATGGGTGTTATTGATGGTACGACTCTTGAAATACCAGAAGAATATTTGAAGAAGTTCAAAAGATCTAACTATGAACCAAAAACACTTATTGATGTTCGGTTCTTCAGTGATCAGATTGCAAGTAAAGCAGAACCTGGAATCCTATTTATCGGTAAAAGAATCTATTCATCAAATCCGCAGATAATTGGCATTTCTAAATTTAAGGCTTTCATGCCGCTTTTTCGTTTGTGCGTTATGGGATTAGGTATACCCCAACTTATGGAATATATTCTTAGATTTGATATCTTTGACATGACACGTCAATTCCCTCTTTTCATATCCAGATTGAAGGCTTGTTTATTACTACTTAAAAAAAGTGAAACTTATGAATTATTACTTAGTTATGATCGTGATGCAAACGCAAACTTCGTGATAGATTTTGTGGAAAAGAAAATCAAATAGTATATAACAAAAAGTACACGAACCGTTTGCAGGTCAAATTATGTTAGCAAATCCAAGCAAGCGGGTCCCCCAAATAAAATATCATATCAAATAAGTTAAGATGAGAAACCACTTAAAAATTGCGATGGTAGCACCTTGTCCATTTCCATACCGTAGAGGGACTCCGATAAGGATTTTTAGAATGGCAGAAGCGTTATCAAATCTTGGCCATGATGTAAATGTGATAACCTACCATCTTGGAGAGAATGGAGACAGATTTCCATTTAAAATCCACCGCATAAGGGAGATTAAATCATATACAAAGTATTCTCCAGGACCTACATATAAGAAGCTAGCTATGCTTGACCCGCTTCTGGCAATTAAACTCTATCGTTTTTCAAAACAAAATGAAGTTGATATAATTCATGCCCATAATTATGAAGGTCTGCTGATTGCGCTATTGTTAAAAAATAAAATAAATCGGCCTGTTATTTACGATGCGCATACTCTTTTGGAATCAGAACTTCCCTATTACAAATTAGGCTTATCAAAGAAAATAGAAAGGTTAACTGGAATTTTTCTGGATCGATGGCTGCCAAAGAAGGCAGATCATATAATCACTGTGACTGATAGAATTAAGAATAAACTCATTTCCAATTCTGCAGTTATTCCAAAGAATATTACTACAATTATGAATGGAGTAGAAGAAAAGCACTTTGATGTAATAGAGAAAGACCAAAAGCAAATACCTAACAAAAAGCAAACTCTAATATTTACAGGCAACATGGCTCCTTATCAAGGAGTAGATCTTTTATTAAGAATTTTCCAGCAAGTTTTAAATGAACGTCCGGATGTACGTCTGCTTATTGTATCAGATTCTTCATTCGAATATTATGAACCCCTTGCCAAAGCACTTAATATCCGTAATCGTATTGATCTTATAAATGCAGACTTTAACTCACTTCCAAAATATCTCGCTCAGGCAAGCGTAGCAATAAATCCGAGAATCGACTGCGATGGCTTCCCTCAAAAATTGCTTAATTATATGGCGGCAGGAAAGCCTATTGTTTCATTTGAAAGCTCTGGAAGCAATCTTATTCATGGTACAACTGGTTTAGTAGTTGAAGATGGAAATATTCCTGCCTTTGCCAAATGCGTGATTCAGTTGTTAAACAACACTGCTTTAGCTCAAATTTTGGGCAGAAATGCAAAGGAAATCATCACTTCAGAATATACCTGGAAAGATTCTGCGAAGAAGGTTGAAGCTGTATATAAACAAGTGCTTACTCTCAGGGCTATTAAAAGGAACGCTCTCACACATGGCACTGTATCAATAAAAACATAATAAATCTTTATAATCCGTCAAATAAATTTGCAAGATTGAAAATGCAATTTGAGCTTAAATCAATAAAAAGAAAATTACTTAGAACATTAAGAGCTTACTTTATAAAAAGTAATAAGTTTTCCATCCTCTATTTCATAAACTGTCAGATATATAAGACTATTGGATACTTAATTAAGAAATATTATTCCGGTATTCCTGGAGTTACATCTATATATCTTGTGCACGGGTTGACTCTAGATGAACTTTATCCTGGTTTAAGCGATTTCGATTTGGCTATTGTTTACAAATCAACACCTAACGAAGGAATATTCTATGGAAAGCTGAGGTCTCGTTGGAAGAAAATTCAAAGTTTTGTTTCAGCTAGAGATTTGTTACTTTTTACTGAAAACGAATTTGAATTATGGCAGAAATTCGGAGGCGGATGGGAACCTCTAGATGAGTTAGCACACTGGAAATTACTATATGGGAAAGAACTAAGGCTCAATAAACCAAACATCACAAAGCAGCAAGCCGAAAAAGATCGCCTTAAATATTCTTTATCAAAATTCCCAAGCTTGTTAGCCACCGTAATTAAAGAAGAACCAAATTCTCCGTTTATAACTACAACATTGCGGAGAAATCTTTATAAGAATTTCTGTTATTCCGTTTTTTCAACAAATAAGAAATATCTCTTAATAAGAAGACAGTATAGCCGGCTTTCACAATGGGCTGAAGAAAATAGTGACATCAATGGAGTAATCAGGGAGTTATTAAAAATTAGAAGAAGTAAGTTTCAAGAAGGAAATATTTCAACTTATAGATTTCGAATAGGCGCTTATGCATATTTAATAATTGATAAGTACTTAGAAAATTTGGATCTTTCAAATAATCTTGACCTGACCTGCACTCCGCCTAGCGAAATGAACATCCCAATTTATAATCTTGACGAAGTTGAACAAAAAATTAAAAAATTTTGTTCAAGTATTATAGGAATGCTTGGAAACAATATTGAAAGTATAATACTTTCTTCAAATGGTTCTCCAATGGGTTATATGCTTTTCGTAATACTTAAGGATGGGTTAAATCAAAATGAAGTAGAAGAGGTTTTTAAAACTCTCCATGTGATTTTCCGAATTTACGATGATCCCTGGTTTAACGAGCATTTTCCAGCCAAGGCCCCAATTGTTTATTCAAAAAATATGTTTGCAGCACATATGCAATCGTGGCCATTTCACAGAAATAATTCACTCAAATATCGCTTTGTTATTTTTGGTAAAGATTTACTTGTTTCATTACCAGGGAAAAGTAAATATAGTGACGACACAATCGAAGAAGATATATTACGTGAAAAAATAAATCTTACTCGTTCTTTTCACCAAATAGTTCTTGAAAAAAATAAGGCGGCGCTTTATGATTTCATTACACTCCAGTATCCTAGGTTAAATATCATTGAAAAAATTAATATTGTTCCGGGAACAGTTGACGAGGCGCTTTATTACTATGAAATGAACAATGGACATGAAAGGAATCATCCCAAAACTTTTTTCGAAAAGTATGGAAGGAAAAGCGTGCATGACCTCGCTTATGCATTATCCGAAACTGAATTTGAAGAAGGAATTGAATTTCTAAAGAATAAGTTGAGTGACGAAATATTAATTGATGTGAATTTTAGCGGGAGAAAATTACAATGACCACTTTTATTGACTTCCGTTATGCAAAAAAACTTTCCTCAGCGCTTCTATCTGGTTATCAACCTGAGGAAGAGAAAATGATATTTGATCCTTCAAAAAAGAATTATTTGGCAGTAGAATTTGTATCAGACTATTCAAAAAGAGACCTAATCGATTTACTAAACGCTGATGGTTTAGCCATAGCAAATATTCAAATCGAGGTTGATCATTCAATCAGATTTATTCTCGCTTCAGGAAAAATTCTATTAAAAACCCCTCCAGGCTCACTTATTGGGAATGGTACCAGCAAACATATCTTCGGTTTTTGTTTATCTCAAAATAATGTTGGTTTTAAATTAGATGGAAGAATCTATGAAAGCAAATCAGCCTATTTCGAATTCAAGGAAAAGTTATTACTAGAAATCGAAGATGATGATCGCACAATCAAAATTTTAGGCAAAGGCTCCGGGCGTGCAGAAAGATGGGCTGAGCTTTATTATAAACGTTCTACACCAAACGGTCTCGGCGTTGAAATTGTAATGGATTGGCATCATTTGAGATCAGGCATTCCACTAAATGGTACCCTGACGGCTGAAAAATTGATCGAATTAACAGACTTTCAATTACAGTTTAATTCTTATGTAATTGAAAAAGAGGAAGCACAAGTCTCAGATTTTGTAAAATTATTTTCTTCCTCTAAGAAACCTGATATTTCGCTGCATATTACTCCAACACTTTATACCCGTTTTAATCCTGACACATTAAACATCGGACTTTTTGTAAACGAATCTAAGAAAATTATTCCCGGAATTGTAGAACGATGCAATATGATGGATTCCGTAATTGTTCCCACGACTTTTGTATCCGAAATCTACAAAAAGAATAAAGTTAAATGCCCGATTTATGTTGTGCCTCATGGAGTAGATTTAGATTCTTACAAACCTGTTCCCAAAAGAAAAGCTCTTCCAGGCGGACGAGGATTTAACTTTTTAGCTGTCTCTACCTATGTAGAAAGAAAGAACATTCGACATTTGGTTAGAGCTTTTTTAGAAGAGTTTAGAAAAAGTGAGGATGTTGCGCTCTTTTTATTACTGCGACCAGAATTTGGAACAACTCAATACAATGTTACCATAGAATTTGATAATTGGGAAAAGAAGTACTTTCGGAGTAGTGCACCGATTTTATTGTCAACAGGCTACACTACAAGGGAAACACTACAAGATTTCTATGCAAATGCTAACACTTACGTAATGCCAAGCAATGAAGGCTTTGGTTTAACATTGTTGGAATCTCTTGCATCCGGGACACCGGCAATTGCACTCGACTATGGAGGGGTTAAAGATTTCATAAATAATAAAAACGGCTATTTAGTACCTCGAGGGAAATCTTTCATTTCAAAGGATATTGATTCAATCGCCTATATGGGAGACTCATTTTATGAACCGGACATAAAGAAACTTCGTGCTGCAATGAGACAAGCTTTCGAAAATAGAGAGGAAGCACACAGAA
>JBJKPP010000089.1:0-11629 GCA_046706145.1 Ignavibacteriaceae bacterium
TGGAGAATGATTTGTTGGAAATAAATAATGATTTAGAAATCTTTTTTTTGACACTTCTCCAACCCTGTGGAATAGGATTGCATCGGGTACCTTTATTATTTTAAATCCATTCTTCCTTATTCTCAAACAGTATTCATGATCAACATGATCGATGAATAATTTTTCTAAATAACCGCCTGCTTTTTGGTAAGCATAAAGGTTTATCAGGTTACCGCTTGCCATAGTATAGAGTACTTCTTTGGGTTTTTCAGATGAGGGTTGTTGTTGTATCTCAGTATCAATATGTTCAGCAGCCACTAATCCAATTTTATCTGATGAATTTATAACTTCCATTAATCTGGCAACCATTCCATGTGAAGCTTTACTGTCCTGATCCATGGTGAGAAGAAATTCAAAATCTTCCTTTAATGCCTTCTTCGCCCCAATATTCAAAGCAGCGGCAATACCTATATTCGATTTGTTGCAAATGTATTCGGTATTTTTTAACGATTGAATTTCTTCATTTAGGGCTGCATTAATTTTTTCTGAATTATCCACAACAAATAATTTGCTCACCTGATCCACATATGAATTCAAATTACTTAATACCTTAACATCATGATTATATAAGACTGTAACTGCCGCAATTCTTTGCATCTTAAATGGTTTTATAATATTGTTTTAAATAATTCCTGCATTAGTTTTCTATTAATAATCTTATTAATATTAAAGGTTAGAATATATATTTTCATATGCCTTGAATGAGTCTTCAATATTAAATTCTTCTTTAGCTACTTTCATACATCTTGAATATATGTCAGGTTGTTTAAGCAATTCCTTTATCTTAATGATTGCCGGGCCAAAATCATGCCCCTTTATAACTACCCCCACATTATAATGGTTAATAATTTCGGCGGTATCACCAACTCCTTCGCTAACCACTACGGGAAGACCGGCTGCCAGGTATTCCGCAAACTTAAGAGGCGAAGAAACATTATTAATAATATTATTCTCTCTTAAAAGCAGACCAAAATTAGCACTAAGTAATTGATCAAAAACCTCACCTGAACTAACTTCTGAAATTTTAGAGATCTTCTGTAATTCTTTATAATTCGATATTTTCTTTTTGAATATACCAGATTCATAGGTTAATATTTTAAAACGGAAATTGTCCAATTTTGATATACAGTTTTGAGCAAAGGAAAAGATTTCATCTATATTCTGCCACTTTGCAGATGAGCCCGAATAAATACATATAATTCCATTAGTATTTTTTCTCTTTTCTAAATCCTCACTGTTAATTTCACCCACTATATAGGTTTTATTATTAATTACAGAAATTTTAACCGATAAATTTTCCAATGAAGGATTATCATGCAGCAATAAATCGTAGAACACTTTCGACACCACAATTACATGATCTGATTTTTTAAGAACCAACTTCTCAAGAGCTTTAAACACCCTTTCTTTGGCTCCTCCTTTATGCCATTGTCCTAGGTATATTTGCTCCTGTATAAATACACCCCTGTTATCATAAATAAGCTTTATTTTTTGATATCTTATTTTAAGGAATAAACCTATAATCGCCGGATAAAGGCTTCTTGCATGAATAATGTCAATCTTATTTCTCTTGATTATTTTTTTCGCCTGAAGAAAACCGCTAAAAAAATAATTAAGTAAATACGGCACCGGATATCCTCCTATTTCAACATTAAAAAATGAAATAAAGAATTTATATTTTTGTTTTGTTTCTTCATACTTTATTTTTTCGTTCTTCCTTTGTTTAAAATATTCGAAAGATAGCAAGCTGCACTCATATTGCGTTGACAATATCTTAAGTAAAGGAAAGCCCTGCGAATGTAAAATTGGATTTAATATACTACTATCGCTAATGAATAAAATTTTTCTCTTATTACTTCCCATCATATCATAAACTGCTTTTTGCAATTGAATTAAAATTTTTCCTTCAAATATTGACTAATAATATTGCGATAAGCATTTTTAAAATTTTCTTTTTCTTCTCCTTGTCTATATAAAGTTAAATGCTTAAGGATAAACATTATAGCGATCACATTTTTTATCACAAAAAATCTGAAGAGCGAATAATTCTTCCTAAAGAATTTAAGTTTACTCTCATATCCGAGCTTCATCCTTAATGCCATATTGTTTCCTGTTACTAAACTTTTCAAATGTACCACCTTTTCATTCAAATAATATATCACCTTATATTTCGTTGTTTTATGTGTCCGATAGCATAGATCGACTTCTTCTGTAAACAAAAAATAATCCTCATCAAAACCTTTTAACGCCTTGTAAAGTTCTTTCTTTATCATCATACATGAACCGAATATATAATCAACTTCAAATATTTTCCTTGTTCCCAGCTTATACTTAAAAAAATTAATAACATTCAATATCCTTACACTTAACCCTGATAAATTACCAATTTCTTGCAGAATGCCTGGAAATTTTGCTGAAGAGACCTGAAATCTTCCGTCAGGAAAAATCATCTTTGGCCCTATTATACCAAAATCCGGATTCTCCGTGGCTAACTTATATAATCCTAATGGCAGGTTATCAACCAAATAAGTATCGGGATTAAGTAATAATAAATATTTCCCCTTTGATTCTTCGAATCCCACATTATTACCATGACCAAAACCAAAGTTTGTATCTAAGAAGATGAACTGAAAATTTGGAAATTCTGATTTGAGATTTTCAATTGAGCGGTCTGGTGAATTATTATCTACAACTATGACCTCATAACGTAAATTAACAACAAATTTTTGAATGGACTTCAGTAGATTACTTATGCTATTGGTAAGATTATAATTTACAATAATAATTGATATGTCTATCTTATCTCCCATACATTTTTACCAAAACTAAGGAGAAGGAAATTCTAAAGGGTTTTTTGTTTCTGAGGTTAAAATCACCCTCCTTTCAAACTCAATGTATGCAAACAAAAATGCAAGCAGTGCATTAGTTTTGTACTTTATTAGCAGGGGAGATAAGAGTCCTAAAAAGACCATACCTATGAACCCTCCAATGAGACCAAGGGCTATAATTTTAGCATTTATATCTTTTGAATTTTTTAAAACATAGAATGCAGCCTTAAAGAATCTAAAAAAAAGCCAGGCAAACAGAAGAAACCCTATGATCCCACCTTTCCATAGCATATAAAGCCATGAACTATCGATATAATAAACTGGCAAAGGTGAAAACACAAAAATTTTGTATCTAACATAACTCCCTATTGCATTACCGAAAATAGGTTTCTTTAGAAAATCTTGAACCGCGTAATATCCCAGCTCCACCCTCATAAGGAAAGATGCATCTTGGAGAGGATCAGAAATTGATTCTGTCCTGGCCTTTAAAGATTGATTAAGTAAGGGTTTTTTCTGCACTTGGTTAGCTGTATCCCCCGATATCAAAATTGGAATCACCAAAATCAATAGAACAAAACAAGTTTTAAATATGGTAAGCTTATTATTATGCTTTAAATAAATGAGCAAGATCGATAACATAATAAGAAAAGTAACTACCCAAAGGGTTCTTGTAAGAGTAACGAAAGTACCTGCTATTAAAATTAGAAGAGCAAAAATAGCAACTAACTTTTTGTTTCTATTATTATTAAACAAATAGTAGGCAAATACTACTCCTATGGTAAGTGGAAGAAAACCAGATTGAAAAGTTACAAATCGCTGTTGGAAAACAAATAAATCAAATATTATATATTGAAGTGAAATAAGAATTGAAAGCCAGAGAAGGAACTTCATTACCATTAAATATTTTTCTCTATGCCTGAGTAAATAAACAACAGGGAAAATGATTAAGTATAAACAAAAGTGTGTATATTCAATCAATATCCAATAACTATCTTTCCCCTGGGACGCTGCTATTATCGCACCAATGCCGAAATATATTACCAAAGCCAACACTGGGAGTCCTATGTAACTCAAACTAAACGAAATGTCTTTTTCATTAAGTATATATAGAAATACAGCTAGTAACATCAGCCCAATAAGTGGGACAAAGCTAATTAATTCTAAATGAAAATCGTAATGTAAATTATTATCAAGTATCAACAGTGGGAAAAAATTTACTACTAATAGATATACGGATAAATCTCTTAGATATCCTAAGTAAAAGATTATCGATAAAAGAAAAAGTATTATGGATACAATTATTAAAGCTGCGTACTTCGACAAAATATCAATAACAAGAACCTGGGTTCCGAGAGTAAGTAACAAAAAAAGGAGGAAATAAATTATTTCCCGTGTCGATATTTCATTCTTAGCTATTGAATCCATGAATTACTATTAATTTTATCAAAAGGCCTTTATTATTGTTAAAAATTCATCCACATTTTTTCTGTTAAACTTGAAGCTGGCAGGTACGTAGAAAAGCAAAGACAAAATAATTAACAAGGTGAATAATTCTATGCTCGTCAAATAGTTAATCAATAATATTTTAACCGAAAAAATTAATATAAACATACTAAAACTGATTATAAAAGTATTTCTGAAACTCTTTACAAAATCACTTACTCGTAAACCTATTAATTTAAATGGGATCGATAAACCCGGATAAATAGTAACAAGATTAGCTATAAGGTATCCTATAGCAACACCAAATATTCCCCATTTAAGACCTATTACAAAAGCAGTTATAAAAATTACTCCCGTCAATAATCCCCATTTGAACCAAATATCAGTCCTTCCTTTTGCCTTAAAAATAGTTCCCGCAGGTGTATATACAGATTGTATCATTCCGACAGGAGCAAGCAATATCAAAAGAGGAACTGTATGCAGCCATTTCTCACCAAGTAGTGATCTTACTAAAATATCAGCGGAAGCTGTAACTCCTAACATTAAAGGAAATGAAACTAAAGCTATGTTATTTGCTAGTTCAACATACATTTCTCTAATCTTGTGATTGTCACCTTGAAGCTTAGAATATACAGGAAACATCACCCTTGAAAAAACAGAAGTTATATTTTGTAGCGGATACAGCATCATTCTGTATGCTATATTATAATAACCAAGTTGTTCTTCACCTAAATATTTTTGTATTAAAACATAATCTGCATTTCTAACAAAATAATTGACAATATTAAAACCGGATAAGTTCATGCTGAAGTTGTATATTGATTTAATTTCACTAAAAGAAAAAAGGAACTTGGGTTTGAAGGAACTTTTTACCCAGAGAATAAATGAAAGAGTTACTGCATTTGCTAGGCTTTGTATTACAAGACTCCAAACGCCATAACCTAGGTAAGCAAGAGTTATTGCGCAAACCGAAGCGACAACTACTGCCGTAGTTTCATATATAGCTATCTGCTTAAACCTCAATTCTTTTTCCAACAAAGTTTGCTGCATTATTGTTAGACTAGTGACAGGGAAACTGAAAGATAGCACTTTTAATATGTTGGTTAATTCTTCTGCGTTGTAAAATTCTGCAATTGGATGGGCAGAAATATACAGCAAAATATTCATTGCTATACCAATTGCTAGAACAATCCAATAAATACTACTTAAGAATTCTTCAGTTGTTTCCTGTCTTTGAATAATGGCAGCTGATATTCCAAGGTCCTTAAAAATATTTAAAAAACCTATAACAACTAAAGAAGAAGTAATCAAACCAAACTCTGCAGGTATGAGTAAACGAGCTAAAATTATAAGAGTAATTATTTGGAAAACATGGATAATTATGCGCGAAAGCGCTGACCAAAATATGCCAGAGTGAGCATCAGATTGGGAAATCAAATTATTTCTCCGTCACTAAGATCTGTATTTTCCCCAGTTACTTTTAAGTTGAGAAAGATGTATTTTATTTGAGTGTTCATCTCTTCATTTCTGACAGAATAAAATAATAATAAGATTATTGTTGGTTCTATTAATAATTAAATGCGCCTTAGAAATGTTCATCTAGATGCTAATTATGTTACCCCAGATGATGATTCGTTATTATTAAATTTTCAATTTTGAACATTGTAACAACTGAATTGACAGCGAAAGCCTTAATAGGTTTTCCAGTTCATAAAATAGATATCATAGATAAAAAGATATCAATTTTGTATTTGACTTAAATGGATTTATCAGACTTTAAATCTTTATATTAACTGGTACATTTCAAAATCAGTGATACTTATTAAGTAAGAGTTAATTTACTGATTGAAGTCCTTTGATTTCCATTTGAATAAATTATTTCTGATATAAATATATTCATCCGAATTCATCAAATTTTTGTTCTCCCTCATCAAAATAAATATTAACGAGATTAACATTAACACCACAGTAATTAAAAAAGCCATAATAGTTCTTTTAGGAAAACTTCTTTTTTCTGGAGGAACAGCAGGATCAATTACCTGAAGAATTGGGACATCTTTTTGTTCATCAAATTTCGCCTGTTCATAAAGAGGCAATTCAAATTCAAGTATAGTAGTATAAATTTGGACATTCTCATAAAGTCTGAAATAATTTATTGCATTCTGGGGTAATTTATTAAGAGCTAGCAATGTATTTATACTGTCCTTGCCGGTCTCTATTTCTTTTAGTTTAGAAGCAAATTCTTTCGCAACAACTTCAGCATTTGCTGCTTGTGCAGAATTGTTACCATAAAGTTTTTTATAAATTAAGTATTCGGTTTGTTTTTCTGCAATTTGCGCTTGAAATTTAGCTATTTGCTCTATTATAGCTTTCGTTTGACTTTCTGCCTCGAACATTCCAGTTTTCTTTTGAAATTGTTCCAATTTATCTTCTGCATATCTGAGACTGTCTTTTACATCGTTTACTCTTTTTTCTAAAAACTGTCTATCATCTTTTGCTTTTCTACTTTTCAATGTGACTATTTCTTCATTCAATTGTTTGACAATAAAATTAGTTATCTTTGCTGCTAAAACTGGAGTAGGAGCAGAAACAGAAATATTGTATGTAATCCCGTCGTCATTTATTCCTGCATCTATGCTTTTTCTTAACTGTTTTAATGTTTGCTCATGATAGTCAACACTTGTTGTATCAATCTTATATACCTTAATTAGATTAAATCTATCTATAACTCTATTAAGCAAAGTTCTACTATATACAACCGAATTATATATATCTACATCAGAATTTTCTCCAAGATTCCCCAAGCCTAAGGGAAGCCCTTTAAGACTAGATAAGCTAGAAAGGATGCTATTTGTACTTTGTTCATTTGAAGGTAACAAAAGAGCCGAAGCTTCAAACCTTTCACCAACAAAGAAATAGATTGCCAAATAACATAATATCATGGAAATAATAAAAAGAAAGATGAAAAATCTTTTCCACTTAACCAGAATTACTAAAAGATCCCAAAACCCAAGTTTCTTTTTTTCAGACATTATTTCTACCCGAATATAATAGTTGTTTTGAATGCTAAAATTAACACAAATATGCCTCTTATTGCAACATCATTTTTACTAGTGATAGGAATTTAAAAAATAATAGACAATAGTTTAGTATAGAGGGCAGAGAAATCGTACCATTTAATTAATTATTCTCTTTAAACCAAATCAATGTTAAAATTCTAAAAGAAGGATTGCCTCTATTATTCCCTTAAAATTTCTATCTTTATTTTCCTTTAGATATCGTCACAGCCCATTTATATTATACCTTAACCTTATGTCTATGATCTATAATTACCCGAAATACTCTAAATCACGCATGCTTGACATTATCATATTTTATTCCAATTTTTCAGTAAAACAATAAGGAAATAATCTATTTTCGATTTGCTACTCAGTTAAACTAAAATTAAGATGCTGGTTTGATCTGAGAGTAAATATATGCCGATTTGATTCGTATTCCGATCGGTTTTTTTGCTTTATATTTTCGTTCTTAGCAGCCTGCATTGTTTGGAACTTTTATAGTAGGGAGTGAGTAAATAGTTAAAATATTTGATACAATTTGTTAGATTCTGACAATTAATTAATTGAAAGGGCGGGCAATGAAGCAAATTAAAGGGAAAATCGAGAATCCACTTTCTGATCTGATTAGCGATGAGATATACGAATTGCTTAATTCTCATGGCTTGATTGATGAAAAAGCAGTAAGAGATTATCAAATTAGAAAGACCTTTAAGAAACTCCGGGCTAATAAAGTAAGTGCCGGGGATGCGATTGACACGATAAGGGAAGAATATCCGTATTTGCAGTTCGACACAATTAGAAAAATTGTTTATCAAATTAGCAAATAAGGCCTTGACAAAGTTTTATCATCACTATATATTTCCTATGGCTCATTCAAAGGGTTCTCCCCTGCCCTTTGATGTAAACGAGTCGAGCCCAATGATACCCCCATCATTGGGCTTTTAATTATAAAATATAAATAAAAATTATGGCCAAGAAACCGGTTAGAAAAAGGAATACTAAGACTGCTAAAAAAGTGGTTGTTTCTCCTTTTCACATATATTGGAAGAAAACTAATTACTTGCTTCTAGTAAGCGGGTTCGTAGTGTTGGCCATTGGTTTTTTTCTAATGAGTATAGATCCATGGAATAGCTTCTCTTGTTTGGTGCTTTCCCCGATTGTTGTAATGCTTGCTTATTTAGTTATTGTTCCCGCTGCTATATGGTACAGGGCTAAATCCCCAAATGCTTCCCACCACGCTGACCACAAGGAAACTGAAAATACAGTAAAAAGTGAAAGCTAAATTTATTCAGTTCACATAGCCTAAACTTTTCTCAAATTAGTTTCAGATTATAATTCGTTGAACCTCTTGCAATTATATATCATTTTAATGTAATTTAAAGAAAACAGGAGAGTTGTGACTAAATTAAACCTAGAACAACTTACAAATTTATTTTTGCTTCTTTCAGTAGAAAGAATTGGTCCCACTAAGTTAAGAGTGCTGCTCAATAAGTTCAAAAAAGTTGAAAATATTTTATCTGCCGATGTAAAAGATATAGCTTCGGTAGATGGAATAGGGTTTAATCTTGCAACAAGAATACAAAAGGTAAACTCAAATCGAGAGAAAGTAAAAAACAAAATAAAACTGGAAATAGAAAAATTAAAAAGTATTGATGGAGAAATTATTACTGTTTGGGACAGGGAATATCCATCATTATTAAAAAGGATCTATGATCCACCATTGATCATATATACGATTGGAAAATTTGTAGAAGAAGATAAATTTTCAATTTCAATTGTCGGAACCAGGAATCCTACTAATTATGGAAAAATTCAGGCTGAACGAATTACGCAGGAGCTTGCAAAGCAAGGTATAACAATCATTAGCGGTCTAGCCAGAGGTATTGATTCTGTTACTCACAGAGCGACACTTAAGACGGACGGGAGAACAATCGCTGTAATTGGTTCTGGTCTGGATGTTATCTACCCACCGGAAAATAGAAAATTATTTTACGAAATTTCCAAACATGGAGTAATAGTTTCCGAATTCCCGCTTGGAACAAAACCAGATGCACAAAATTTTCCAAGAAGAAATAGAATAATTTCGGGCCTAAGTTTGGGAACTGTAGTTATAGAAACCGGACTGCCCGGTGGAGCTTTGCAAACGGCATCCTTTGCTCTAGATCAAAATCGGGAAGTTTTTGCAGTTCCGGGAAATTTAGGTACTAAACAATCAGAAGGAACAAACATGCTCATTCAAAAAGGCGAAGCGAAGTTGGTTACTAATTCAGAAGACATTCTGGTCGAACTGAAATTAAAGATTAGACCATCAATAAATAAAATACGTACAAAATCCAAAGTTGAATTAAATCTTTTTGAAGAAAAAATTTTGGAAAGTCTGCAAACCCAACAACTTCATATAGATAAAATAGCAGCTCAAACCCAAATCTCAACATCCGATTGTTTAGTACATCTGCTTTCGTTAGAATTTAAAGGAATGGTAAAACAACTTCCAGGGAAAGTTTTTGGATTATTGTGATGTGCATAATAATTTGAATCTAAGCTAATTTGGTGAATTATCAGTTGTATTTATTCACACCTATTTTCTGCATTTTTAATATTTTTTTATCCCCTTCCACAAAAATTTGAGCCAGTCTTTCATTTTCTTTTCCTGGCCGTTTTCAGACGGCAGGTAATATTGCTTATCGCTTAATTCTTCAGGCAAGTAATTTTCCTTCACAAAATCATTCTCAAAATCATGAGGATATTTATATTCCTTACCATATTTTAGTTCCTTCATTAGTTTAGTCGGAGCATTCCTAAGATGTAATGGAACATTATACAACGGTTCGTTTTTTACATCATTCAATGCTGAATCTATAGCTAGGTATGACGAGTTGCTTTTAGGAGCAGAAGCAAGATAGGTCGTGCATTGAGCTAAAATAATTCTGGCTTCAGGCATTCCTATTTTATCAACTGCACCAAATGCAGCCTCGGCCAGAACCAAACCATTAGGAGCAGCGTTTCCTATATCTTCGGATGCAAGTATAACCAATCTTCTTGCTATGAAAAGCGGGTCTTCTCCACCTTCAAGCATTCTTGCCAGCCAATATACTGCCGCGTCCGGGTCGCTTCCTCTTACACTTTTTATGAAGGCTGAGATAACGTTATAATGCTCTTCTCCGGCTTTATCATAAATTATGTTCTTTCTCTGAACAACATTTTCTAGAACCTCCTTTGTAATTTCTATTCTTTCAGAGTCAGATTCCTGCACAACTGCTGCCTCAAAAATATTTAGCAGTAACCTTGCATCTCCGCCAGACAGAAAAATCAGGAATTCCTTATCAATGTTTCCAAAATTTAACTTAGATAAAAATTCATCTTTTTTAATTGCATTTTCTAAGATGTCAAGAAGATTCTGTTTCGATAATTCTTCGAGAACAAACGTTCTGACCCTCGATCTTAACGCTGGAATAACTTCAAATGAAGGATTTTCGGTAGTAGCTCCAATTAAAATAATCACACCCTCCTCAACTGAGTGTAACAAGGCATCCTGCTGCGATTTGTTGAAGCGGTGAATTTCGTCTATAAAAAGTATTGTTCTTTTATTTATTAGTTTATCTTTTGATGCAATCTCGATTACGTTTCTTACATCCTTTACACCCGAAGAAACAGCATTTAACTGGTAGAAATCGGAATTAGTGTTTTGTGCAATAATTTTTGCAATTGTGGTTTTTCCCGTTCCCGGTGGACCCCAAAGAATAAAGGAACTCAAAGTATCCTTCTCTATCATTTGTCTTATTGGTTTGTCTATACCCAGTAAGTTTTCTTGGCCTTCGAATTCATCCAAAGTTTTAGGCCTTACTCTTTCGGCAAGTGGAATATTAGGCGGCTTCAGGGTCATATTATTTCTTTCTTCTAATAGAGAAAGTTCTTGTCAGAAGTTTAACAGAAATTTTTAGCTTCACAAAGTTCCGCAAAAGTAGGCACAAAGTAACACTACGGAAGGACATGATGGAACTTTGTGCTCCTTAAATTGCTAGACTCACAAATACCTTTTTCACTTCTTCTGAATTTTTATAACTTGTTCGTTTTTTCTTTTCATATTGTATTTTTCTCTTGCTACTTGTTCTATTTTGGCAGGAATTTCATTCCGAAGTGAATCAATTTCACCTTGCAGCATTTTATTCTCTTTGTCCCTTTTATCAATTTGCTCTTTTAATGACTTTACCTCGGACTTGAGTTCTAGATACTTTATAATTCCCGATTCGTTAAAAAACA
>JBJKPP010000090.1:0-16699 GCA_046706145.1 Ignavibacteriaceae bacterium
AATATTACCAGATTTCTTACTTCCCAAAGTCTAAATTGACAGGTTCCTTTGACTTGCTATAAGCACCCATCATCATATTGGTAGTTGAGACATTTTTACCTACTACCTCAAAGTTTAAATCACTAATCCAAATCTCCCCGGTTCCAGATAGTAGTACACCAATATTTACTGACTTGCTATTAGAAGGAACGTCCAAGACAACATCATATTTTTCCCAATTCCTAGTTCCTTTTATAGGACGATTTTGCATATTATCAAAGCTCAATACTTTCGGAGGGTTTCCAGTACCGTCAACCCTCATCCATAATCCGGCCCATTCAATTACATCTTTTGATTTTACATATCCTGAAAGCCTTATTCTTTTACCCAGATATTTATCAGCAGAAAAATATTGCATCATTGTCCCAAATCCTGTATCAACTTTCTTTATGGATTTTATATATACAGCATTTCCCCCGTTTTTTCCACTATTCTTTACAATTCCTATTTTATAACTATCAGGTTTCGAACCGGCCTTAAACCATCCATTGGGAACTTGGTCTCCTCCAGTTTCATAATTAAAACCAGTTAACGCTGCAAGAAAAATGACAACCAAAGTAATTGTAATTGTTTTTTTCGAAATCATATTATTCTCCCTTTAATTTTTATAAATCATTTCATTTTAATCATTATAATTACTATACAAAGCAGAATTTATTACCTCATTAAACTCAAGCTGTTGATTATAGGCACCGCCTAACCAAAGCTCACTTTGCATTGTTTTTAGTTTCCTCGATTCTATTGCTTTATTTATGACCCTATTAAAAGTTGAAAAGTTGTCGTAATCAGAAGGAACAAGTTGCTTTTTTACTGCTGAAACCGAATTCACTTTCGGCTGCCATAAATTTATCCTGATCAATAAAAACAATAAGAAAATGACTAATACGGTAATTGAAACCGGGATAATGTATTTTCTTGTACCGCGTTTGAGTGAGGACCTGTTTGACCGAGTCTCACCAAATTTGATCTCATTCCCAGGCTCAGGTAGTGCTTTATAGAATTGCGTTATGTTGTTCTTTATATTTTCATAATCTTGCAGCATTCTTCTACACTTATCACAATTGCGAAGATGAGATAATAGCTTTTCTTTTTTGTCTTCAGGTAGTTCATCCTCTACAAAAAGACTTATTTCATATTCATAGTGTTTCATTTATTTTTCCCTAAAATCTTTAAGATATTTTCTCAACACCTTTTTAGTTCTATGCAACTTTACTGCAATATTTTCTACAGTTAATTTCGTGATTTCTGATATTTCAGAATAAGAATAGCCTTCATATTCTTTTAGGTAAAGAAGTTCACTGCTTTCTTTTGAGATTTTCAACAAGGCATTTCTAATTGATATATTAATATCAAAAATATCTGTGTAGTTTTTCTCAAATGAATGACTATCAATTCTGTCATTATTAAAACTTTTACTTCTTGTTCTGCTGTAGCACAAATTCCGGGCAATAATAAACAGCCATGTTTTGTACGAACATTCACCTTTGAATGACGACTCTTTTTCAAAATGTCGAATAAATGTTTCCTGAACTATATCCCTAGCCTCTTCATAATTTTTTAATATGCTAAAAGAATACCTGAAAATATCATCAGAATATTCTTCATATAATTCTTTTAATGAAGTATTTAATATTTCTTTCTCCAAAGAGCTACATTCTCTTTCCTTTATATAGACGCATTAGCAGCCTAAAAATTACACCTTATAATCAGAAATTTCTGTCCTTAAGTTGGAGGACCTACCAATATATGTAATTCACATATTATTGAAATTACTGAAATTATACAATTTGTTTTACATAATGATACAGTAAAATCAGACAAATCTTATTTTCACATTACTAATCTTAATTCGTTAGGAATCAATTTGTTCCTAATAAATCTCAAGTTTTAACCATCGATAGAAAACTTTACTGATAATTTACTCTAATGGATAAGTAATTTGATTAGAATTTTGGAGGTGTGCTTTGTACCAGTTGACTCTTACAGATGGATTCAAACTCAAAAGATGTGGTTTAGTAAATGCCAACCAATATTATTTGATTTAGAGTACAGTTATATTCGCTGTAGTCGTAGCTTCCTACTCTATTTTAACACAACTAACTTTTTTGTTTCTACAAAATCTCCGGCTTGCATTGTGTAAAAATAAACTCCACTAGAAATTTTATTTGCAGCAAATTCTATGTTATAATTGCCAGCCTGTTCATTTTTATTTACCAAAACTGCCACTTCTTTTCCTAAGATATTATAAACCTTTATTGTTACAAAACTTGTCTTTGGAACAGAATAATTAATTACTGTTGTCGGATTAAATGGGTTAGGATAATTTTGAGAAAGCTCGAACCTGCTAGGAACATTAGCTGCATCTTTAATTGATGTTACTTGCCAAGCCGCGGCATATTCATCCCAAACATACGAATGAGTTATTTGATTATACTCCCAAAGACTTACTCCAGGATAATGATAAGTATTCTGGCTAAGGTTGCAGAAATTAGTGATATCTCCCTGCTTAACATCATTGCTGTAGCCAAAATACTCTCCCTGGCCAAGCGGCATTATCGGTTTTGCAGCGCCACTGTCTCCAAAGGCAACCCATGTGCTAATCCAGTATTTGAACTGGCTACTCATAAGACTAAGCTCATTTTGAACAGTAGTAGGTCTTGCCGCCCAATAAGTTTGAGGCATATTGACATCGACACGGTCCAGAAAAGTAGTCCATGGAAAAGTATTATGCCCGTCAACACGCGCCCATGCAGTTAGACCAAGAAAAGCATCAGGGTGATGTGCATGAATGCTGTCACAATATGCTTGTGCTGCTGCAACACGCGTTTCTGAAGTATCATATTGGATTTCAGCATCTATAATAAGACCGTCAATCCCTTTAACGCTAAGAATAGAGTTTGCCACGTCAGTTTCAGAAGCAGAATTGCCCCAATGATGCGGAACACCATATACATATTGAAACGCCATTAATTTTATACCGTTAGCATGAAAAAAAGAAACAACGCTGTCCATATTGCTATAATTTGGTGTTACCCAATTATAAAGGGAGTGATTTGGAGTATTGTAATTACTATCACCGTCACCCATTTTGATAACAAGCCACGTAACACCAAGACTTTTTAATTTTGTGACAATCGTGTTGAGATTTTTGCCGCCACCATTTGCATTCCATACCTGCCAAAGATACATTCCTTTTCCTCCAATAGGCAATGAATCTCCTGCAATGCACTTCCCAGAAGGAATTAAACTGAACATTATTAATAAAGCAGCGAAGAAGCTAAATATTGATTTTCTCATTTAAACAATTACCTCATCATTATTTATTAATCTGGAAAGAATATAGCAGTTTATTAAACTTACTTATTGTACTATTAGTTGTATCCTGAAGAGAAGAAACTACTTTTGATTTTAAGTCTTCTGCCTTCAATTGTTTGCCATCAATTGTTTCACCAGGTTTACCCATCATCTTTTCCTGAACAAGGGAAACAATATAATAGCGCCCGTTTTTCTGGAGCGAACAGTTAATAACACAATCCCACATTCCCATTCCAGCATATACTGCCCAATATCCACGATGGAAATTCAACTGGCCATTATTGACTGAATCTACCAAAACTCTATTTTGAAGTGACTTATTTGCCGTAGGTGAATCGAGATACATTCTTCCACCATAGCTGCCCGGTAAGTCTACAAATAATCTACTCGCCTCAGATACTTGAGCATAAGCAGATTCTCCAGGAGAGGTGTTAGAAGACGACATAGAAATATAATAAGTTGAATTATCTATTTGTGTTACAGTACCAACTTTTGCAAACGAAATTCCTAAAACATCATTTTGCAAACGATTATTAATACCTTGCCCAGAACTCTTTATAACTTGTCCATTGGCAGTGTAGAACAATACAGAAATCAGCACCAGTAACAAAGTATACATTATTTTATTCGTCATTCTCATTTCTCCTATTATCGAGCTTTTGACTTTCCTTAACTTAGGGTTCACAAAAAAATACTAAAAGATATTAAATTAGTAAGTTTAAATAACTTGGCCCCAATATTCAGATATTCATTTACTAATATTTCAATTCCAAAATAACGATCAGAAAAAGAATAATCAATTTTCGTTTTTGTATCCCAATATCCGACTACTTATATGTTTCTTCTTAAACGAACTTTTTACTAAACATTGATATCGAAATGAAGTTCACAATAAAAATCACCGTATTAAAAATGCCAGTAGGTAGAAACCTACGTTTTTAGTTTTTGGTAATCGTGTGTATTCGTACAAAAAACTAGACAAAAGTACGTATGTAGAAAATTATCATGAAAAACTAGGAAAACCCCTTGACTACTAAATTATTAGATACTATATTTCAAAATTATAAAATGAAAATTCAAAATATAAATACTGCAACTAAAATGATGGCAATGTGTACTTGTTGTATGATGTGTATGTCATGCGGGAAGGCCATTGTCTAAAAACAAATAAATAAGTTTTTAAGAAGCCCTTCCCAAAATTTGAGAAGGGCTTTTTAGTATTCAAATAGTTCTTTTTAATTTTTAAGGCTCTTATCGAGAAAGGTGGAGGGATCAGGCCCGATGAAACCTTGGCAACCCTATTAAGTGGGGTGCCAACTCCTGCCCTGCCCCGATGAATCGGGACAACGGGAAAGATGAGACGAGAAGTTTAAAAAACCTCTTCGTGAATCTTTCCGAAGAGGTTTTTTTTTGACATAGAATAATAACTAAGATTTTCAAGAATTAAATAATCAATAAAATAAATAATAACATAACTGAAAGGACAAACCCAATGGGAACAAATGGAAAAGAAAGACACTACAAATATGAGACTCTGCAATTGCATGCAGGACAACAACCGGATCCTACGACCGGGGCCAGAGCTGTGCCGATTTATCAAACAACTTCATACAACTTCAACGATGCACAGCATGCCGCTGATTTGTTCGGTCTTCAAAAATTCGGGAACATTTACACTAGAATAATGAACCCAACCACGGATGTTTTCGAACAGCGCATCGCTGCACTTGAAGGCGGCGTTGCTGCATTGGCAACTGCATCAGGACAAGCCGCACAATTGCTTGCAATTACAACAGTTGCACAAGCAGGAGAAAACGTTGTATCTACTAGTAATCTGTATGGTGGTACATACAACCAGTTAAAAGTTACTCTTCCCCGCCTTGGAATATCTGCTAAATTTGTGGAAGGGGATGACCCGGCAGAATTTGAAAAACTGATTGATCCTAAAACCAAAGCTTTATACATCGAATCAATTGGAAATCCAAGATTGAATGTACCGGATATTGAGAAAATTGCAGAAGTTGCACACAAGCACGGTATTCCTCTAATTGTTGATAACACTTTTGGTGCTGCGGGATATCTGGTCCGACCATTCGATCACGGTGCTGATATCATTACAGCTTCAGCGACAAAATGGATCGGCGGACATGGAACTTCAATAGGCGGCGTTGTTGTAGATTCCGGTAAATTTGATTGGGGCAATGGCAATTTCCCTATCTTTACAGAACCATCTCCGGGCTATCACGGACTAAACTTTAATGAAGTGTTTGGAAAAGGTTCACAATTCGGAAATATTGCTTTCATAATACGCGCGAGAGTTGAAGGATTGAGAGATCTAGGACCGGCATTGAGTCCTTTTAATGCTTTCTTATTCTTACAAGGATTAGAAACTTTGTCTCTAAGAATCGAAAGACACGGACAAAATGCAATTAAATTAGCTAAATGGCTTGAAAGCAATCCAAATGTAGAATGGGTTTGGTACACCGGTTTAGAAAGTCATCCTTACCATGAAGCTGCAAAAAAATACTTAAGACATGGGCTTTTTGGTTCAATTCTTTCCTTCGGAATAAAGGGTGGAATTGAAGCTGGCAAAGCGTTTATCAATAATGTTAAACTCTCCAGTTTGTTAGCAAATGTCGGCGACGCAAAAACACTTGTAATTCATCCGGCATCTACAACTCATCAGCAGTTAAGTGAACAAGAACAAAAAGACTCTGGTGTATTACCTGAACAAATTCGTGTATCAGTTGGTATAGAAAATATTGATGATATTATACTGGATTTTGACGAAGCTATTAAAGCTGCCGTAAAATCTGTTCCAGTCGCATAAATTTATTTCATTAAAAAGACCTCGACTTATCGGGGTCTTTTTAATATTTTTAACCCTTATTAATTAAGTTTTATGGAAACAAATGTTAGCGACGCTGTGGGAATTACTGCAATAACAAAATTTGTAAAATTATTTGAGAACAAAAACTTAACGCTCGAAACCGGTGCTACATTATCGAGTGTTGATGTTGCATATCAAACTTATGGCACTTTGAACAATGAAGGAACAAATGCAATATTGGTTTGTCATGCTCTAACAGGTAATGCTCATGCTGCAGGAATTATAGAAAATTCTGATATTAGTAATTCAGCAGAGCATGAATATCTTAACAAATATAATCGTATGTTCTTAAATAAAGCTGGTTGGTGGGATGAACTTATCGGTATTAACAAAGCTTTTGATACAGAAAAGTATTTTATAGTTTCTTCAAACTTCCTTGGTGGTTGTTATGGTACAACGGGACCGGTCAGCAAAAATCCGACATCTAATTCCAGTTATGGTTTAAAATTCCCAACATACACCGTTAGAGATATGGTTAAGGTTCAATATGAACTACTAAAAAAACTAGGTGTTAATAAACTTACAGGTGCGGCAGGCGGTTCTCTTGGAGGAATGCAAGTACTTGAATGGGCAATCATGCATCCGGATTTTGTAAAATATATATTCCCTATTGCAACCGCTGCAAAACATTCACCGTGGTGTATAGCATTGAATCAAGCAGCAAGAGAAGCTATAAAGAACGATCCATTATATAATAACGGAAATTATACTGAACAACCACATGACGGATTAAGTCTTGCAAGAAAAATTGCAATGATAAGTTACAGAAGTGCTGTTTCTTTTGAAAAAAAATTCTCCAGAGAAAGAATATCAGATGATCATAGATACTTCGATCCTAAGAACATTTTTCAAATTGAAAGCTATTTAAATCACCAGGGAGACAAACTTGTAAATAGATTTGATGCAAATACATACTATAAAATTACCGAAGCAATGGACCTTCATGATGTAGCTTACGAAAGAGAATCTATTAAGAATGCTCTTGGATCAATAAAAGCAAAATCTCTCAATATCGGAATTTCCACGGATGTTTTGTATCCGACATGGGAACAAAAAGAAATTGCTTCTCATATTCCCAATTCACAATACGCTCAGATTGATTCTATATATGGCCACGATGCCTTTTTAATTGAATTTGAGCAGCTTAATAAAATTATAAAAGATTTTTTAGGGCATTGATATCAAAAAACCTCGGAGGATTTGGAAACCTCCGAGGTTTACTATTATCTTTTCAGTAAATCCCTAATTTCAGTTAATAAAACTTCTTGTTTTGAAGGTGGCGGAGGTGCAGCAGATTTTTCTTCTTTCTTTCTCTTTAAGCTATTAATTCCTTTAACAACCATAAAAATTGAAAAAGCAACAATCAGAAATTGAATGATTGTGTCTATGAAAACTCCATAGTTTAAAGTAACAGCTTTAGCACCATCAGCAGCCTCTTTTAAAGTGATTGTAAGACTGGAAAAATTTACACCTCCTATTAAAATTCCAATGGGAGGCATAATTATGTCACTGACTAATGAGCTAACAATTTTTCCGAATGCGACACCTATTACTATACCAACAGCCATATCAATAACATTGCCCTTAACAGCGAAATCTTTGAATTCTTTCATTAGGGACATTTTATTACTCCTTATATAGTTGATGGTTAAAATAAATTATAAGATACACCAAGTTGAAGTGCTTCTTTAACCTGAGTTTTGGGAGATTGATCTTTTTGATAAACAACCAGTACATTAAAATTGACATTAACAAACTTGTTAATTTGAGCTGTTATAGTATTATCCCACCTAACATCCCAAACATTCAGATGATTGAACCTTGTGAAGAGCCTGAGATTAGAATTAAATAAGAGGTTCTGGGCTACCGTATATTGAAAAGAAGAAACAGACTCAACTCCGGTTTCAAGTTTAAATTTCTCAATTTTGGTTGTTGTAGGATCATCAGTGTATTGAGTAAAAGTATTTGCAAATGTTTCTTGCAATGCAATTCCTAATCTAGTTTGAAATATTTTGGATTTATCATATAACAAACCAAGACTCTGTGTAACATATCCAGGATCAAAAAAAGATGATATTTGATATGTTGTATCGGAGCCATATTGATAACCGTCTGCCAGCACTGTTCTTACAGAATTACTGAAGTAGGGTTTAAATTCCCAATCGATTTTGTATGACAAAACATTCTCTAAGTAGAAATCATTATCAGAAGTACGGAAATCCTGACCTCCTATTTTTGTACGTCCGAAAGATAATTGCAATTTATTATCAAGACGAAAAGGCGATGCAAAGTATATAAATTTAAAATTACCAGTTAAATCAAACGCCATTGAGTTATCTCCTCCCTGCGACCAATTACTAAGGGCAATCTGACTTAGATTAAGACCTGTGGTACCACTCATATTCCATCCGCTATGCAACAACGAATCCGGTTGAGCAAATAGTAAGCACGTATTAAGGACAAAGAAGATTATAGTTTTTTTCATGTTGCTCCATTTATTATTGTTTTTATGACACTTAAAAAATTGATTTTACAGAGAATTGGAAGCTCCCTAAAGTTTATTATCCCTCTCTTGATTTATGGTTCCAAATTAAGCTAAACTATTCCAAATTAGCAACAATTTCCATTATAATACTACATTGTCCAAATTAATACACAGATAAGCAAAATTAGTAGGCTAGTTGTATTTTGAAAATCTACTGCGACATAGTCAGACGTCAACAATAGCTACTAAATTCCATATATACCTCAGGTAGGAAACAATGTGGCATTTTGTTTGCACTAATTTAGTAAAGACATAACAAAACCGTTGGAATTGCGTTAATGGTTGAAAGAGCGACAAAATTTACCTCAGATGGCGTAAAAGTTTCATCAAAATTTTACAAAGGAGTATCAAAATTTCTAATAAATCCTGCTGTTTCCGGATTGATGGGCTTTGCCACCATGTTTACAGTTGTAATTCTAGTGGAGCTGCTCAATTACCTTCTGGGTATCAAAAAATCCTTTAATGTAGATATAAGTGATGTTACACTATCTTCGTTAGGATTTATTTGTTTTTTCTTAATCTCGATATTAAGTAATTTTAAGAAAGATTAATCCACTAAAGTTTACCAGAGTAATTAAAGCAGATCACTGGCCAACTAATTCAACTTTATTCTCGACCAAAGAATTATGTACAGCCGCAGCACATTTTCGGCCTTCAGCTATCGCCCACACTATTAACGATTGTCCCCGCCTCATATCACCACATGCAAAAACTTTATTCAGACTAGTCCTATGAGCATTTTCGCCTTCACTGAATTCGGCTTTAGCGTTTCCCCTATTATCCAGTTCCATTCCCATTTCTTTTAATTGTGTTATCATACCTTCATGTACCGGATGCACAAAACCGGCCGCGATAAGAACCAAATCTGCGGGAATTTCAAAGTCAGTATCCGGGATATCCACAAACTTCCCATTTTCAAACTTACATTGTACACATTTCAGCGCTTTCACTTCACCACTTTCATTGCCAACAAATTCTTTGGTATTTATGCTCCACTTCCTGTCTACACCTTCTTCGTGGCTCGATGAGGTTTTAAAAACTAAAGGATAATATGGCCAAGGAGTAGAATCTGCCCGGAACATTGGGGGCTGGGGAAGCACCTCTAATTGAGTAACACTTAGTGCCCCTTGTCTATTAGATGTACCAACACAATCCGACCCTGTATCTCCTCCTCCTATTATAACAACATTCTTACCCTTACCAAGTATTTGGTCTTCAACTATATCCCCAGCGTTAACTTTGTTCTGCATAGGTAAGAATTCCATAGCAAAATAAATTCCTTTTAATTGTCTTCCCGGGATACTAATATCTCTTGGTTTTTCTGAGCCACCAGCCAACACAACAGCATCGTAACTTTCAATTAAATCCCTTATGGGAAAATCTACACCGATGTTTATACCAGTTCTAAATTCAACACCCTCTGCCATCATTTGGTCAATTCTTCTATCAATCTGAAATTTCTCTAACTTAAAATCTGGAATTCCGTAACGCAAAAGTCCGCCAAGTCTATCATTCTTTTCAAAAACTATAACAGAATGTCCTAATCTGGCAAGCTGTTGTGCAGCGGCTAAACCAGCAGGACCAGAACCGATAATAGCTACTTTTTTCCCAGTAAGAATTTTCGGCGGTTTGGGGACAATCCATCCTTCTTCAAATCCTCTATCAATAATAGTTCTTTCAATTGCTTTAATAGAAACAGGATCTTCATTTATTCCTAAAACGCATGCGCTTTCGCAAGGAGCAGGACATAATCGACCTGTAAACTCCGGGAAGTTATTTGTCGAATGTAAATTCTCTAAAGCTTCCTTCCAATGTCCATTATATACCAGGTCATTCCATTCAGGGATTAGATTTTGAACTGGGCAGCCTGTATCACCATGGCAAAAGGGTATTCCACAATCCATGCACCTGGCTCCCTGTACTTTAGCTTCCTCTTTAGTAAAGTCAAACTCGAATTCGCGAAAGTGATGAACCCTCTCTTCGATTAATTGCTTTTTTAACGATGCTCTTCGATACTCTTTGAAACCTGTTGGTTTACCCATTCGCAACCTCCAATAATTCACTTTCGTCTGCACTAGTTTCTTGCGATAATTTTGCAAGCGCTTTTTTGTATTCCCCGGAAATAACTTTCCAGAAATGTTCTTTTTCATTTTCCCAAGCATTCAAAATAAGCTCAGCCCTCTTTGAACCTGTATATTTAAAATGTTTATTGACCAAATCATGAACTTCCTGGATGTCTTCATCATAAACCAAATATTCCACATCTACCAATTCTTGGTTCAAGTATTTTAAGAAAACTTGTGTGGGGTCCCAAACATACGCAACTCCGCCGGACATACCAGCAGCAAAATTTCTTCCGGTTTTTCCAATCACAACTACTCTTCCACCTGTCATATACTCACATCCATGATCACCAACGCCTTCAACAACCGCGATTGCTCCGGAGTTTCGCACAGCGAACCTTTCTCCAGCAACTCCGTTTATGTACGCTTCTCCACTCGTAGCACCGTATAAACTTGTGTTTCCAATAATTATATTCTCTGCTGGATCGTATGTTACTTTTTCGGGAACTTTCACAATTAGTCTTCCACCGGAAAGTCCTTTCCCACAGTAATCGTTAGTCTCGCCTGTTAGTTTCAATTCAATTCCCTTTGCCAAAAACGCACCGAAACTCTGGCCAGCGGTTCCTTTCATTCGAATGTTTATGGTTCCGTCAGGTAAGCCATCATCTCCATATTTCTTGGCAATTTCTCCGGATAACATAGCGCCAACTGTCCTGTTAATATTGCGGACATTCATATTAATGTTTAATGGTTTTTCCTCATTAATCGCTAACTCAGACAATCTGATTAATTCTCTGTCAATCTGAAACTCTAATCCATGATTTTGTTCTCTTACCCTGAAAAGTTCAGTATTATACAAAGGAGTTGGTTTAAACAAAGGTTTGCTCAAATCTATTCCTCTTGCTTTCCAATGAGATTGAGGATGTGTTGGGATTATTTTATCTGTCTGACCAACCATCTCATTAAAAGTTCTAAAGCCTAAATGCGACATCAATTCCCTTACTTCCTCTGCAATAAAGAACATAAAATTAACCACATATTCCGGTTTGCCGCTAAATTTCTTTCTTAATTCAGGATCCTGTGTTGCAACACCTACCGGACAAGTATTCAGATGACATTTTCTCATCATTATACAACCTTGTGTTACAAGAGGTGCAGTAGAAAAACCAAATTCTTCAGCTCCAAGGAGAGCACCGATAACCACATCTCTTCCCGTTTTTATTTGACCATCAACCGCTACATAAACTCTATCTCTTAAACCGTTTAGGACAAGGGTTTGGTGTGTCTCACTCAATCCTAATTCCCATGGAGTTCCAGCATACTGAATCGAAGAAATCGGGCTAGCTCCAGTACCACCATCATGACCACTTATTAAAATATGGTCAGCGTGTGCCTTTGCCACGCCGGCCGCAATTGTTCCAACCCCAACCTCCGAAACGAGCTTAACACTTATTCTTGCTTTGGGATTAATGTTTTTTAAATCGAATATCAATTGTTTCAAATCTTCTATTGAATATATATCATGATGAGGCGGCGGACTAATTAAGGTTACGCCCGGTGTGCTTCTACGAACCTTCGCTATAAATTTATCTACCTTAAAACCAGGAAGCTGCCCGCCTTCACCTGGTTTTGCACCTTGAGCCATCTTAATTTGCAACTCTTCTGCATTCATTAAATAATTTGCAGTAACACCGAATCTTCCAGAAGCTACCTGCTTTATTGCGGATCTCATGCTATCACCATTTGGAAGAGGCACATATCTTATATCGGCTTCACCACCTTCTCCCGTATTTGATTTTGCTCCAATTCTATTCATGGCAACAGCAAGTGATGTATGAGCTTCCCATGATAAAGAACCAAAACTCATCGCTCCTGTAGAAAATCTTTTAACAATTTCAGCCGCGGGCTCTACTTCTTCGAGTGGGATTTTCTGACCAGAAAAATCAAATTCAAACAAACTTCTTAATGTAACCCGACTCCTATTTTGATTGTTAATTAATTCTGTGTATTCCTTAAATGTTTTGTAATCGCCTCTTCTTGTACCCAATTGCAACTTTGAAATTGTCAGTGGATTCCACAAGTGTTTCTCACCATCTTTTCTGTAATGATACAAACCACCAGATTGTAATTCGTTATCATCTATAGGATTGAAAGCGCTATAGTGCCTTTTCACAGTTTCTTGTTCCAGCATTTCAAGACTTAATCCTTCTATCCTAGAAGCCGTTCCGGTGAAATAATTATCAACTATTTCTGTATCCAAACCAACAGCTTCAAATATTTGTGCACCACAGTAAGATTGTAGCGTACTGATTCCCATCTTGCTAAAAATTTTAAATAAACCTTTGCTGACGGCCTTAACAAAATTCTTCTTAGCAGTTTTGTAATCTATACCAGGAATAAAATTGTTCTCACATAAATACGATAACGTTTCATAAGCCAGGTAAGGATTGATTGCATTTGCGCCATATCCACACAACAATGCAAAATGAGAAACTTCCCTTGGTTCTCCACTTTCCAGTATAATTCCAGTTCTCGTCCTTAATCCTGCCCTAATTAGTGAGTGATGAACACCCGACACTGCAAGCAGGCTTGGAATAGCAGCACAATTTTCATCAACTCCTCTATCAGATAAAATAATTAGAGAAATTCCCGATTTGACAGCATTCACTGCCTCATTACAAATCTGGTCCAGTCTCTCACGCATATTGTGACGAACGTGAGGATTAAATAACAAAGGAATAGTTATAGACCTAAATTGTCCTTTTGCAATGTGCCTAATTTTTTCTAGTTGGGAATTAGAAAGCAGCGGATGTTCCAACTCTAATCTGTGAGCATGCTTAGGTGTTTCACCAAGAAGATTTTGTTCGGGTCCAACATACGTGGTTAATTCCATTACAAGTTCCTCACGAATAGCATCAACGGGAGGGTTAGTAACCTGGGCAAACATTTGCTTGAAATAACGAAACAACAATTGAGGTCTTTCCGAAAGTACTGCCAAAGCCGCATCACTTCCCATAGAGCCAACAGCTTCCTGACCATTTGAAGCCATTGGTTTCATAACCATTGTTAGATCTTCCTTTGTATAGCCGAATATCTTTTGTCTTTTAGTAAAAGTCTTAGGATCAGCATTAACAGGAACTTCATAATTAGGAAGATGATGAAGTTTAATCATATTTTCCTGCACCCATTGCTTGTAGGGTTTTCTTTTTACTATTTCATTTTTTATTTCATCATCATCGATTATTCTTCCCTGCTTGAGATCTAATAAAAACATTCTACCAGGTTGTAGTCTTCCTTTTCTAAGTACATTCTCCGGAGCTATGTCAAGCACACCTGCCTCAGAAGCCAGCACAACTAAATCATCTTTAGTAACAACATACCGAGAAGGACGTAAACCATTTCTATCCAGCGTTGCACCTATTTGAATTCCATCAGTAAAAACAACAGCTGCAGGTCCATCCCATGGCTCCATCATTGTAGCGTGATATTCATAAAATGCTCTTCTATCGGGGTCCATTAAATCATTTTTTGACCAAGCTTCAGGAATCATCATCATCATTGCGTGCGGAAGGCTCCTACCGCTCATCACTAAAAGTTCCAAAACCGTATCGAATGTTGCGGAATCGCTCTGTCCATCCATAATTATGGGTAACATTCTTCTTAGGTCTTTCCCGTAATATGGCGATTCCATCACGGCTTCCCTAGCAGCCATCCAATTTTTATTTCCTCTAAGTGTATTAATTTCCCCGTTATGCGCTATCATCCTAAAAGGATGTGCTAAGTCCCACGTTGGGAAGGTATTTGTAGAAAATCTCATATGAATCATGGCCATGGCGGATTTCATATCAGCATCAAGAAGATCGCTGTAGTAAGGGGTCATTTGATCCGCAAGGAGCATTCCTTTGTAGATAAGTACTTTGCTAGAAAAAGATGGTACGTAGTATTTACTCCTATCACATTTCAATTCCTGGCGAACTCTGTGATCTATAATTCTACGAATCAAATAAAGTTTTCTTTCAAATTCATCCTGAGTTTTTATTTTGTCGTTAGCGCCAATAAAACATTGTTTTATATATGGTTGAGTTGCACGCGAACCGGTCCCTGGAACAGACGGATCAACAGGTACACTTCTCCAACCAAGAAAATCTTGATTTTCATCTATCACAATTTTTTCTATTATATTTTCAACAGACTTTCTCAATATTGCATTCTGTGGAAGAAACATCATTCCAACACCATAACGCCCTTCTGGGGGTAACTTTATTCCGGCCTGCTTAGCAACTTTCTTCATAAAATCATGTGGCATTTGAATCAAGACACCTGCGCCATCTCCCGTTGCAGGATCAGCCCCTACTGCGCCTCTATGTTCAAGATTCTTAAGCATCTGTAATCCCTTATCAATTATCGATCGCGATTTCCTGCCTTTTATGTCGGCAACGAAACCCATTCCACAAGCATCGTGTTCCATTGAAGGATCATACATGCCTGATACAATTCGGGTTGATCCTAACTTATCTTTTTTCATCGTATTTATTTCATTCAATCTTTCTTCCATAGTTCTTCCTTTCAAATCGAAAGAGATTAACTGACCAAGAATTTATTTTTTCCCAATTCCTTAAATAATTAAGTTTTTGCAACTTGTGAATATACAAAATAAATTAATATACATAATTATACTATACATTCTAAGGCATTACTATCTACAGTCCTAATAATTTAAAATATATACAAAATTGTGTATGAAAATCCATTTTTAGAAACTATAAAGATTTTTTGTTGATATTATAGATTTAGTTGGAATAATGAATTGTGTTCACATTCTCAACTTTTGGCAAGAATAGCTCTCAAAAGGATTTTTCTTAACCTCAGTGCTTTTGGTTAAGCACTACTTTTCTTTTACTGAATTATATTTTTTTGGTTTCAATTAAGGACCAAAAATTTATTCAACATTAATAAAAAAAGTTTATTCTGATGTACAAAAACTTAATCGGCTATTGCCTTTTGTTTAGCCTTGTGAAATTTGAATAGTTTATAATTTATGCTGTCGCTCAATGCATGAAAACTTGCTTCAATTATATTTTCTGAAACACCAACCGTGCTCCATGTTTCAACTCCATCTCCCGATTGAATCATAACTCTGACTTTAGCCGCAGTTCCTTCCTTTTCATCAAGTACACGAACTTTATAATCTACTAATTTTATTAGAGATACTTCCGGATAAAACCTTAGCAATGCTTTTCTCAACGCATTGTCCAAAGCATTCACAGGGCCATCACCATTTGATGCAGTATGTTCAATCTCTCCGTTAACCTCTAATTTAAGAACAGCTTCTGCAGTAGAATCGCCATTAATATCATTTACAACATTAACTTTTGAATCCAGAACATTAAAGAAAGGTGTGAACTCATTTAGTTCTGACCGCAGCAGTAATTCAAAAGAAGCTTCCGCACCATCAAATTGATAACCCTCATACTCTAGTTCTTTAATATAATTGACAACCTTTTTACTCAACTCTTTATTTTCAGAAAGGTCGATTCCTAATTCTTTGGCTTTATATCTAATATTACTCTGCCCTGATAGATCAGAAACCAACACACGCTGCTTATTGCCAACCAATTTGGGTTCAATATGCTCGTACATTTTGCTGTCTTTTAGAACTGCGCTTACATGGATTCCTCCTTTATGTGCAAAAGCAGATTTACCTACAAATGCATTCCTCGAATGAGGGGCTAAGTTCATTACTTCAAATACAAAATTCGACAGCGAAGTTAAGTTTTCAAGATTTATTTTGGTTTTTGTTTCTTTTTTTAGTTTTAGAATCAAATTGGGAATAATACTACATAAATT
>JBJKPP010000091.1:0-17549 GCA_046706145.1 Ignavibacteriaceae bacterium
TCAAGAATTGCCATATCAAATTCCATATGGTGGTCTTGAATTTCAAGATAGAAATCATCTCCAAAAATGTCCTTAAATTCTGAGGCAATTCTTTTTGCCTTATCAAATTCTTTATTAATTAGAGGGACAGAAACTGGGCCACTAACGCATGCTGAAGTACAAACTAACCCTTCACTATGTTCTCTCAGGACTTCGAAGTCTATTCTTGGTTTGTAATAAAAACCTTCTGTGTGACCGATTGTAGAAAGCTTTGATAAATTCTTGTAGCCAGTTTTATTTTTAGCAAGAAGTACTAAATGATTATAATGCTTACTCTTTTTTCTTCCATTACCACCGACTGTTCCCCTATCAGAGCGCTTACCGTCAATAACAATGTAAGCCTCCATTCCGATGATTGGCTTTATTCCTTCTTTCTTGGCTTTCCTATAAAATTCTGCAGCTCCATACATAACACCGTGGTCTGTTAAGGCAACTGCGTGCATATCGTTTTTCTTTGCAGCGGCAACTAAATCGTCAACAGTGCAAGCGCCATCTTGCAGGCTGTAATGCGAATGATTATGAAGGTGAATAAAATCTGACATGATAAAAACCTAAAACAAAAACTTTATCTAAATAAAGTTTTCAAAAACAAAATAATTATTAGAAGAGTTCTAATAATATAAATAAAAATTAAAAACCTTTTTACTCTTTCCCTGTATGCCCAAAACCGCCATCGTTTCTTACAGAAACTTCCAGGTCATCTGATTCTATTAATTGGGCACTATAAACTTTTGAAATTACTAATTGAGCAATTCTTTCGCCGCGTTTGACAAAATAATCTTTTTCACCAAGATTTATTAAAATAATTTTAACTTCACCGCGGTAGTCAGAATCAATTGTTCCAGGAGAATTAAGAACACCTATTCCATGCTTCAAAGCTAATCCACTCCTGGGACGTACCTGAATTTCGAATCCATGTGGAATTTCAAAAGAAATATTTGTGGGAACCAAAACAATCTTACCTTTTTCAAGCTTAACCTCATCATTTACAGCAGCCCTAATATCTAACCCCGAACTGCCTTTTGTAGCATATGATGGAAGAGGAATATCTTCAAACTCTCCACTTAATCTTTTTATTTTAATCGGAACATTTTCTGTCATTTTGTGTTAACAAGATTTAACCGCTTAAAAGCTTTTTCTTTAATAAATTGTAATTCTCTTCTTTCAAAAACAAAAGCTGCAATGAATACTATATAAGCTAAGAACAGAATTATTCTGTAAGTCAGCAGCAAATGGTCAGTGTACAATAGATAATAATAGATAAAACAAATTACAAAAATTGCGAGAAATATTTTAATCACTTTTGCATATTCATAATTAATTTTATAGAATTTTTGCGTGACTATTAAATATCCAAAAGCAAGAACAACGTAACTTGCAAAAGTTGCAAATGCTGCGCCCATTAACCCATACCCTGGAATTAACAGGAAATTAAGACCAATGTTTACTGCTGCTCCAGTTCCTGTAATTATCGGGACATAAATACTTTTTTCTTTAATATAAATACCTGCAGAAAATACGACATAGAGTCCGTAGAATAAATAAGCAATTAGTACAATTGGAACAATTTGTAGTCCGCCCCAATAAGGTGATGCAATAAGTGAACGACCGAAGATTTTAAACTTGACAATATCATCTATGAAAAGCGACAGGAAAACAACGATAACACCGCCTACAATGGAAAACAAAGTTAAAATTTTAGAAAATAAATCTTTGGCATCTTTTTCATCTGCATTTTGCAAGAAAAACGGCTGCCAGGCATATTGAAACATTATCACAACTAGCAGCATAAAAACACCTAGTTTGTAACATGCATTATATACCCCTACAGTTTTCAAGTCTGTTAAGTAAGTCATTATCGGTTTATCAACAACTTGAATGAGCATTGCTGCTATGCTTGCCGGGAAAAATGGCAAACCGAATCTTAGTAGTTTCTTTATTAAAGGAACATGAATTCTTACTCTAAGATATTTATTAATTGTGGGGAATAGAAGAATTAGGGATGTGAGTGTTCCCAACAAATTACTAATAAAGATTGCCTCAATTCCCATCTTGTATTTTAGGATTAGAAGGAGGTTAAAAACAACATTTACAACTATATTAAGGAGTTTAAAAATTGCAAATTTTGTTGCTTTTCTTTCAAGACGTAATTTGAGAAATGGTATAACGCTCGCCGTATCAATGAATAATATCCCAGAGGAATATATTATCAGCTTTGAATAACTTACAGGTACTTCCAAAAATTTTAAGATGGTAACTCTTTCAAGTATTATTAAGACTGAAATGATAACCCCGGTGAAAAGCAGGCATAGAAATGGAGTTGAAAAATTATCTTTATCATTGCCAACTTCAACTTTGGAGGCGTACTTTAGAAACGCAGCATCCATTCCATAAACGAAAATAATATTGAAAATACCAATAAAGGCATAGATGTTAGAATATACTCCGAAGTCTGCTCTTACAAATACATGAGTATAGAAAGGAACTAACAAAAAAGTCAGAAATCTTCCAACCATCGTGCTTACACCATAGACGGCCGTTTCTTTTGTCAGTTGTTTTATTTTATCAAGCATTAAATCAATTGGTTAGAAATGAAATAAAGAGTTGAAGAAAACATAATTATTGTTTATCAAAAAAAGATTTAAGAGCGTCCTGAAAAAATTCCGGTGTCCTAACAACTTTGTTTGACATAATATTCAGAAAAACATGTTTGGTAAAACCTTCTGCTACAACCTGATCAGTTTCTTTTCTTTTAATGGAATAATCTATCTGAATTTTTAGCTTCGGTAATTCATTAACATTGGCCTCAACCAAAAGTATGTCGTCATAATAAGCAGGGTTTTTGTATTTCACAAATGCTTCTAAAAGAGGAAGTAAATACCCTTTAGCCTCGATAGTCTTGTAAGCCAAACCATAATGCCGCATCATTTCCGCCCTCCCCACTTCAAAATACTCCAGATATTTTCCATTATACACATAATGCATTTGGTCTGTATCAGCATAACGAACTCTAATCTCAGTAGTGTGTTTAAGCATTATGTAATTAAAATCTTAAGAATATAAAAAAATCCCGAATAATTCGGGATATTAAAAAATCTAAAGTAAAGAAAATTTTACTCTGCAAATGCACCCATCTTGCCAAACTTTTCCAGTCTAGAATCAACCAACTTGTCCGCTTTAATCTTTGACAAGAAAGCTAATTCCTCTTTGAGAGCAGATTTGAGAATCGCAGCAGCTTCTTTATAATCTCTGTGTGCTCCACCCATTGGTTCAGGGACTATTTTATCAATCAACTTCTGCTCCAATAAATCCTGAGCTGTCAGTTTTAATGCTTCTGCAGCTTGTTCTTTATAATCCCAGCTTCTCCAAAGAATGCTCGAACATGATTCGGGACTAATAACAGAATACCAGCAATTCTCCAACATCAGAATTCTATCGCCAACCCCAATACCCAAAGCTCCTCCGCTGGCCCCTTCTCCAATAATAACCACAATGATAGGAACTTTAAGTCTGCTCATCTCAAACAAATTTTTTGCGATAGCTTCCGCTTGTCCCCTTTCTTCGGCCTCTATACCAGGAGCCGCACCGGGGGTATCAACCAAAGTAATTACAGGCCTATTGAACTTTTCAGCCAGTTTCATCAAACGTAGGGCTTTTCTATAACCTTCCGGATTAGCCATTCCAAAATTTCTGTAAATATTTGACTTGGTGTCTCTTCCTTTTTGATGACCTAATATGATTACTTTATATTCATCAATTTCTGCAAGACCACCAACAATAGCTTTATCATCCTTAAATAATCTATCACCGTGCAATTCTACAAAATTGTTCGTCATCAAATAGATATAGTCTAACGTATATGGCCTATCGGGATGCCGCGCAAGCTGTACTCTTTGCCATCTTGTTAAATCTTTGTACAAATCTTCCTTTAATTTTTTAACCCTCCCTTCAATTTTCTTAATTTCCTTATCAATATCAAGGTTGTCGGAATATTTCCTCATCTCATCTAATTTTGCTTCCAGTTCATATATAGGTTTTTCAAATTCCAGGATTGTTTTTGCCATGATTAATTCCTATCTGACCAAAATTTATTTATAGTTTTGCCCAAGATCTCCAAATCCAGCCAAATACTTTGATTCTTAGCATAAAAAATATTTAGTTTTTCCTGTTCCTCTTCACTGCCACCCTCAGTAAACCAAAAACCTGTTAATCCTCTCTTTCCCAAAAACATTTTTTCTTTCCCAGCGTTTTCAGGTGGGCCAACAAAACTTACCTTGTTTCTAATTACAGAAGGAACTCCAAGAATGAACTTTTTGAAATCAGACGTTTGTTTTTTGGTTAAATATATGAAAGGATAAATAAAAAACAAAGCAACCAAAGCCAGTACTAAATCAAAAGTTCTTTTAATAAATCGCATGCTTAATTTGGATACGTTAAATTGAATATCAATTAGTGAAAGGTCATCAAGTACAAGAACGGATTTTTTCCCAACAAGAAAATCTAAATTATTACCTATTAATTTGAATTCAACATTTTCATTATGATTTTCTGAAACTATTGACATCATCCTTGTATATGAAACCTCATCAGGAATAAATATGACCTCTCTGATTTTCTTTTCATTGATAACCTTGCCGATATTATCCAAACTTCCAACTACTTCTAACCCATTCACACGATTTCCTACTTCAGCGTTTGTAGTACCGATTAACCCACTAATCATATGATAATCACTTGGCTTAGATTGAATTTTCTTTGCAACCTGAACAGTAGATTCTTTGGTTCCAACTAACAATGTTCTTCTCGCAGATAATTGCTGAACTTTACCTACCCCTGTAAACAGTTTAACAAACATTCTCCAAAAAGAAGCAACGCAAAGAAACAAGGTATAAGATATTATAATTACTGCCCTGCTATAAGCATATTGTTTAAAGAAATAGGTTATAGCAGAAAGGAATACAAAACCAGCTAATACTGCACCTATGTTCTTCAGTACCGAAAGCTTAGAGGTTTTGTATAATCCCAGTGAAGACGACACTAAAACTTGCAGAAAAGCGGGAACAAAATAAACAATGAAATACACTTCACTAGGGAAACCATACCAGCGTGCAAAAAGTCCATAAATTCTTTCCCCAGCGAACAAGGATAAATCGAAAAATATAAAATCTAAGAAGACGAAAAGAAGTGTATACCTTATTCTTCCAAGAAAAGCAAAAAGCTTCCTAAAAACAATTGCCCCTCTTAATATTAACTCTACCAAAAAAGATGTTGAGAGATGTTTCTTAACAAACAAGTGCATAGCATCATAGAAATACTTTGTTTCATCGATGCTGCTTCGTCTTGTGCTTTCTCCCTTGTAGTGAATAATCTGTGTTTCGTGGAAATAAAATACTTTATAACCAACTTTCTGGATTCTGTAACATAAATCTAAATCTTCACCATACATATAAAAATCTTCATCAAAACCACCAATCTTATCGTAAACCTCCCTGCGGAGCATCATAAATGAACCGGAAACTGCATCTACTTCATAGGTTTCATCTTCATTTAGGTACGTGAGATTATATCTGGCAAACAATCTGCTATTAGGAAAGATTGTACTTAAACCAGAGACTTTACAAAAAGATGTCCATGGTCCAGGAAAACCTCTTCGGCATGCGAGTTGTAAAGTTCCATCTGGGTTTAGAATTTTACACCCAACTAAACCAGCATCAGGAGTTTTATTACAGAAATCCATTACCTTTAGAAAAGTATCCTCACTAACAATTGTGTCTGGATTTAGTAATAATATAAAATTCCCCTTGGAGATTCTTAAGCCGATGTTATTAGCTCTGCCAAAACCTACATTTTCTTTGTTTTCGACTAAGATAGCTTCCCGAAATTTTTCTTTTATAAATTCAACACTTCCATCATCAGAAGCGTTATCAATTATTATTACTTCGTGAGAAACATTTTTTGCGGCTTTTTGAATAGAATAAAGAAGATTCTGAAGAAATTCTTTTACGTTATAATTTACTATGATTATGGATAAATCCATCCTTTAAACTCAATATTTTACGAGTATCAACAACCTGCATCTACTCTATGCTGTTATTCTGTTAAAGCGTTCCCAATATACTTCTAATTCTTAATTTCCAAACCATTAATACCGCCTCACGAACAATTTTTTTGGACATCTTCGATTTTCCTCTTGTCCTATCTACAAAAATTATTGGTATCTCAGCTATTCTGAAACCTTTTTTCCACGCTTTAAAATTTATTTCAATTTGGAAAGCATACCCGTTAGATTTAATTTTATCCAGACTTATTGATTCCAAAACTGCTCTCCGATAACATTTAAATCCACCTGTGGCGTCTTTAAGCGGGAGCCCTGTAACTACCCTTGTATAATAATTGGCAAAATAACTTAGAAGCAATCTCCTAATAGGCCAGTTAACCACGTTAACCCCAGCGATGTACCTGCTGCCGATTAACAAGTCATGATTTTCAATGGATTTCAAGAAATTTTTTATCTCCTTTGGATCGTGAGAATAATCGGCATCCATTTCAAATATTAATTCATAATCTCTGGCCAGCGCGAATTTGAAACCTTCTACATATGCTGTGCCTAAGCCCATCTTCTTTTCCCTTTTAATCAAGCTTATCCTGTCGGAAGATCTCTGAAGATCTTCAACATATTGCCACGTTCCGTCTGGCGAATTATCATCCACTATTAGCACATCTACATTTCTATATCTACCAATAATATCGGGAATCAACGTCTTGATGTTTTCTAATTCGTTGTACGTAGGTACTATGACCAATGATTTTTGTGGCATGTTTAATCTTGTTTTTTAATAATAATGTCCTTGGCCAAATAGGACAACAAAAATAGTTCTAAAAATAATCTTAAAATCCATTCTCAAAGACATATTCTCTATATAGAAAAGATCATATCTAAGTTTGATTTTTACGTCTTCAATACTTTCATCGTATTTATGTTTAACCTGTGCCCATCCAGTTACACCAGGTCTAACCTTGAATCTTCTTTTATAATACGGAATTTCTTTTGAAAGCAACTCAACAAAAAATGGCCTTTCAGGACGTGGACCAACAATGCTCATTTCCCCTTTGAGAACGTTAAACATTTGCGGCAATTCATCAATTCTTATTTTCCTAATAACTCTTCCAACCCTGGTAATTCTGGGATCATGTTTCTGAGACCAGACCGGACCAGTTTTGCCCTCAGCATTTTCATACATAGAACGGAATTTGATCATGTTGAAAATTTTACTATTCATTCCGCAGCGTTTTTGCTTAAAAAATACAGAACCTTTACTATCTAATTTAATAGCAATAACTACAACAAAAGAAAATGGCAACGATACTAAAAGTATTAGTAATGAGACTAATATATCTATAAGCCTCTTCATCTTTTTTTCCCACTCCGGCATAAGTTCCGGCATTATATCGATAAGCGGGATTCCATAGATTTGTGCAGTCTTGGCCTGTCCGCTAAGAATTTCATACAAGTCAGGAACTATTTTCATACCAACATTTTTAGTTCCACATTTTGCAATCAGTTCAACTAATGTATCATCATTCTTTTTATCCAGGGCAATTACAATTTCATTTATTTTTTCTTTATCAATTATATTTAAGACTTCGTCGGTAGAACCCATAACCTGAGAATTCCTATATTCCATACCTTTAACTGCTCCATTTACGGATATATACCCCTTAACATCTAAACCCAATGCTCTATTCTGCAACAATTGATCATGTACCTCTTTACCTTTTTCATTAAAACCTACAATAAGTGCATTCCTTCTCCCTATTCCACTAATAAGTAATTTGCGTTGAAAACTTCGCACCAAAACTCTCCCCAACCCTACAAATGACAGAAACAATCCCCAGTACATAAAAATGAGTATCCTAGTGGAAGAGGAAACGCCATGTATATAATCATCTATAAAAATGACGAAGAAGAGAATAAAGATACCTACGAACGAAGCTTTAAAAAGTTTAGACAATTCATCAAATCTGGAAGAAGCGAACCACGTTCCGTACATTCCAACAAACATAAAAGTGAATGCCCAGTAAAAATAAATAATGAACATAGGCAGCAGAAACTCTGGAGTAGATAGTAATCGAAACCAGCCTGTATTGACTCTTATATTAAAGTAAATAATATAGGCAAGGTTGATTGTGATAAAATCAATTGAGAGGATTAATATTTTTTCTAATGTTTTACTCAATGAAAGCAAAAATTCTCAATTTAAAAAACCAAACAGAAACTTTATATTTTCTAATAAGGCAATAAACTCAAATGTGCTAAAAATAATTTCTTTTTATATAAAAGAGAAAATTTTGTGTTTTATTTTTTATAAAAAATGGTGTAAAAGAATATAAATATTGCATAAAATTTAAGATAAGCGCTTTTTTATAATTTGGATAGTCTTTTCTATAATCATGGATAAGTTTCAGGATAGTCTTCGCAACATATTTTTGATTAATAGTCGAAAAGCGTTCACCAGAAGTTAAATATAAGGAAAAGTATTCCTTAAAGTTATACAACTTCCCCACCTTACCTAATCGTAACCACAACTCCCAATCTTCACCGAATCTCAAATTTCTGTATCCCCCAATTTCTTGGGCTGCTTTCTTCTGAAACAGAACAGTGCTGTGCCAGAACGGACATGCATATAACGCATTATTTCTAATTTCCACATCAGTTTCTCTTTTAAAGAATTTATATAATTCTTCTTTTTGACTATTAACCATAATCGCACCACCACCAACAATAATATAGTCACTATTGCTATCTAAAAAATTCACCTGTTTTGAAAGTTTATCAGGATCGCACCATTCGTCATCATCATCTAATCGTGCAATATATTCTCCCACTGCAGACTTAATTCCAAAGTTTAAATAATCTGCTAACCCTGGCTTTAGACTTTTAGGAACATTGTAATATTTAATCCTATTATCTTTTATTAAGAAAGATTCAACAACTTCTTTGGTGTTATCCTCTGAACCATTATCAATAATTAATAATTCCCAAGCCTTATAACTTTGTTTTAGAATACTGTTAATAGCTACCCCAATCATTTTTGCCCGATTACATGTGGGCATTACAATGCTTACTCTAGTCCCAAATTTATTTTCCATATTAATGCATCAAATTTGCACTGGGTTAATACTTGAATGAGCACGCGGGATTACATCTTTAATTGGACTAAAATAAAAATCACGTAGGAGTTCTTGAAATTTATTTTCAGTTTTTGCTAAATTAAAATAGTGTCTTAACTTATAATTAAGTTTAATATTTTTAATTTTGGGCTGTTCTGGATCAAATTCCCATGGATGAATATAAAATATATAATTTCCTCTTTGATCAAAAATCTTTTTTATACCCCTTTTAAATATTGAATAAGGTATTAGACGGAAATAAAGACCACCAGACCATGGGACGTTAAAACCTGCAAAATCAATGTAGGATAGCATCACTTGATAAAAACCTTTTCTTATCTCAAAAACAGAACTATTACTTATTGTGACTTTTTTTAATTTACCATACCTACTATGACCTGCAATTGGGAAAAAACTAGAGTCATATTTAAAATCCAAAGTTGTCAGTATATCAATAGCCCAATCGGTAATTGAAAAATTGGGAGCTCTATAGCCTATTATTTTCTCTCCCGTCAAATCTTCTAAAACTTTCTTAGCTCGTAAAACGTCCTGTTTAAATTTATCCTTGGAAAGTTTAGAAATAATTTCATGTTCATAACCATGACAGGCTATTTCGTGCCCTGCTTTATATATATCTTTGATTAATAAAGGATGTTTTTCAGCAATCCATCCTAAAATAAAAAATGTGGCTTTTGTATTCTTTTCATCAAGCATATCTAAAATTAAGTGAATATTTCTTTCAACCCTTGAGATATTTCTTTCCCATGAATCCTTCTTAATTGCCTGTTTCAGGTTTTCAACCTGAAACCAATCTTCAACATCTATACTTAGAAGTGCTTTCATCTTAATTTCAGGCCTTTTGCTCTGAATCTTGAAACATCTTCTTTTTTAGGGAAGGAATTATAAGTTGCTTTTGTAGAATCGTTTTTGATATAACTTAGAGACCCTTCATTTAGCAAATCAATTGCCTGTAAAAAGACCTCCGCACTTATTTTCTTAGTCCTTTTTATCAACAAATCAAGTGGTTCCTCTGGGTTCAATGTAAACTCTGACTGCAACAAAATATCACCGTCATCTAATTTGTCATTCATCTTATGTATTGTTACAGCGCTTATAATATCTTCATCATAATTTAATAATGACCAAAAGTTAGGCATCATACCTCGATTTTTAGGTAGTTTAGATGTATGTATGTTAAAACAACCTACTTTGGGCAAGTTCAGAATACCTTTTCTAAAAATCTGGCTCGCAGCTATAGAAAAAATTACATCGATATCTAGGGTTTTCAAAAAATTTAACGAATCTTCAGAGTTTATATTCTCAATTCGAATTATAGTTAAGCCATTTTTCCTGATGACATGTTCAACAGAAAAAATCCCGGGAAAATTACCATTAAAAAAATTAACCGCAATGTAATTTAATAATTTATATATAACGTATTTTGTGCCAAAAACTATAAAGTTCGCAAAGCCATAAAAATTGAACATTTGTATAATTAATTTTTTGAAGCTTTTTTTGCCTAATGGTGTTTGAATAATAACCCCTTTAAGGTTGAACTTCCCAGATATGTCTTCCTTTAATAACCTCTTAAAAAATATAGGGACATAGAAAGGGTCATTCTGTGTAACCAATAGAATATTAATCATAGAAATTGCGATTGTTGATTTGATTTACCGAATTCAGTGAATTAACTTGATAACTGTGGTTGACTAGTTCATCTTATTTTATCTGCTGTTATCTGATCATAAACAACTTTAGCGGCATTTTTCCACATATATTCTTTTGCTTTTTCTTTAGATCGTGCAACTAAAGAATTTACTAGATTTTTATCACTGATTATTTTAAACATACCATCTACTATTTCATCTATATTCTCTGGTTTAACAGAAATTACAGTTTTATTGGATATTTCTAAAATTGCTTCAGACTTTGATGTAATAATAGGAATACAAGCCGCCATAGCCTCTAAAACAGGAATACCAAATCCTTCATAACTTGATAGATAAGCTAACATTTTAGAACCCTTGTATAATTTCGGTAACTCAGATTCGAGTATGTACGGTAGAAAAATAATTTTATCGTTTATTTTTAGATCATTGATCAAATCAATCAGATATTGGCTATTCCAACCAATACCTGAAGTCAAGACCAAATGGTAATTTAAATTGCATTTCTTAATAAATTTGGAAAAGCCAATTAGGAGTTTATCTATGTTTTTACTCGGTTCAATTGCACCTACATAAAGAATGAAATTTTCGGGTAAATTATATTTCTTCTTAAAGTTAGAAATCTCCACCGACGAAAACTCATTAAAAAACATTTCATCAACCCCGTTATACGTTACTAATACCTCTCTATTTTTAAGAGCAAATTCCTTCTCGATTTCTCTTTTAGAAAATTCTGAGACCGTAAAAATAATATTCGATTTCTTTACTGCAATTTTAGTCGCATACTTTAGGTAATTTTTTCGAATAAATCCATATTTGTTAACACTTTTTTTGTATGCTAGATCATGAATAGTTGTATAAAAATTTCCCTTATATAACAACGGTATGGCAACTGAGGGAGTAAAAATAATATCAGGTTTTAGTGATTTTAACTTTAGAGGAAATATCATTTGTTCCCAAAATATTCTATATAAAATATTTTGAGGATTGAATTTTACATATACAAAATGGAAATTGGGTTGAGAGATTACAAAATTTTCCTTTCCTGCTTTTGTCACATACAAAAAATAATCATTCTTAGAATCCATCCCAGAAAGTTCGTAAATAATTTTAACAGCATATTTACCTGCTCCAGCTATCTTTTTTCTAAAAGGTAAAAGATTAATGGCTATTTTCATTTTAAGCACGTACATTACTAATTTTTTCTGGTGTGCTCACATCTTTTAAGATTTCCCTAAAAGCTTTTATTTTTCCTATGGATTTATCTATGTTTTGAAACTTTAACAACCACCAAAAGATTATCTGGTTTATAATTGTAAGAAATAACAACACTCTATAAATATAAAAAGTAGATTTAGTTGAGTGTTTTTTTAAGAACAGAAGTTTTCCTTTATAGAACATTTTGGTGAAAAAGTAATAATTTTTTTTTGACCCCGCACTTCCAAGATGATCAATCTTAATGTATGAGAGATAAGTTACTGGAAGTCCTTTATTCCATACTCTTTTACACATATCCATTTCTTCGAAATAAAGGAAATAATCAGGATCAAACCCGTTAATTTCATTGTACAAATCTTTTCTTATTAAAAGAGCTGCGCCCATTACCCATTGCACTTTCAATTTTTTATCGGTAGAGAAGATTTTTTTTAATTTTATGTAAAAAGCTTCAAAATATCTTCCAAGTAAAACCACGTTTAGAATTTCAAACATAAAATTCGGAAATAATCCTGCAGAATAATCAACATATTTACCCTCATTGACATTAAGCCCAATTATTCCGTGACTAGAATGATTATTTTCTAATTCTTCTTTAAGTTTCGGGAAGATATTTTCTTTAATAACTGTATCTGGGTTTAAAAAAAACAACCATTTCCCTTCAGCTTTCCGTACGGCCAAATTGCATGCATTACCGAAACCGAGATTTTTTTCCGTCCTGTAAAATATCATCTTTTTTATATTCGGATTTCGGAAAATATCTTCGGCAATTTTGATGATTGTTTCATCTTCTGAGTGATTATCTATAAGAATAATCTCATAATCAATCTCTTTAGCAGCTACGATCACACTATTTATGCAATTCTCAACCTCTTTGCTTAGATTATAGTTAATTATAATTATGGAAAGTATCATATATCAGAATTGGTATTTGCCTTTAACACGCTTTCGATAATGGGCATATCCTATTAATATCATTCTTATTTTTTTGATTTTCTGAGATTCGAATAATAGTACCTTAATTATACTGTTGCGGACATTTTTTCGTTCTGTTTCAAAATATTCTCTAAATGTTTTACCATATTCTTCCTTAAGGTATAGATAGTTCCGAATCTTATAATACCACCTTACTGCAGAATGATTTTGAGGATAAACTGTTACACCTAAAAACTTTTTTTTGATTAAGTTGGCTTCGTTGTGATTTAAGAAAGAATTATTGATCCTAATTATTTTAAAGCCGTTTTGCCGAAGTCTAAAACAGTATTCAATATCCACATAGTCTATAAAATAATCCTCTCTAAATTTACCAATTTTTTGAATTACTGAAAGATTCAAAATATTTCCCGAAGTCATAACATCAGAAACTTCTTCTGAACCGCTAGATTTTGGTGGATTAGTAAAGAATCTATTTTTATGAAAAGGTGATAAAATCCCTACCCTATCCGCATCTGCTATTTTATCAATTAATACTTCCAAAGAGCTGGATTCAAAAAAGCTATCCTGATCCATAGTTAATAAATAGGCATACCCGTCTTTTTGAGCTTTATCAATGGCAATATTTAAACCTGAAGCAACTCCTAGATTACCATTATTGAAAACATATTCTAATTTATCTGAATGCTTTTCGACAAATTGCGAAATTGAACTTGAGATTTCCTTCGAATTATCAATAATGTAAAGAAATTGGATTTTGTCGAAATATGAAGAAATATTTTTAACAACACTTTTGTCAGGATCAAATAATATTACTACTCCCGCTATATTTTTAATACGATTATTTTCAGTTTTCATTATTTCAAAAGTATCATTTTCTTGGCTTCAACAAAGTTTCCAGCCTGGATTTGGTAGAAATATATCCCGCTCGATAAATTACTTCCGTTAAATTCTACAGTATAGTTACCTGCCGATTTCTCTCCACTGACAAGAGTTGTTACCAATCTACCGAGTACATCATATATTTTTAGAGTTACATCTTCTATATGTGGAATTGAATATTCTATTGTTGTAGATGGATTAAATGGATCGGGGTAATTCTGTAACAATGAAAATTGAAGTGGTATTTCATTTTTTTCATTGCTGATCGTAAACCTTTGTTCCTTAGCAAAAACTGACCCATTATAATTATTATCAACTGACTGGACACTCCAATAATAAGTACCGTCAGGAAGATTATTAATTGTCTTAGATGTGTCAAATCCAGCGTTACCAATTGCAAGTTTTAGTCTTCTCCCCGTAGTGAGATTTGACATTGGAGAAATAATATCGATTCCATTCGAGGTCGATCCAAGTCTTATATTATACGAAAGCACTTCGGAAGGATAATTTAGGACAGGTTTGCTCCAGCTAATTTTTACTGAACCGTCTTGTGATACTTCTGCAGATAAATTAATTGGAGGATTTAAATTTTTCCTTGTATTAAAACCTTCAGTAAATATGGTATTATTTCTAAAAATACCCCCCTTCCCCATTATGTCAAGATCACCATCATTATCATAATCTGCAAATGATGACCCGGGCAAAGGAATCTTTTTAAAATTAAAGTTACCATTATTTTGGAAAACAATATTTTCAGCAGGTATGACTATATCTAGATTACCGTCATTATTATAGTCGATAACATAAGGCGTCGAATATTGAAGTGAGGTAGCAATGGTATATTCGCTAAATGTTTTATCACCATTATTCTTGAATACTTTTAAAATACCATTATTTTCGTTTTGATTAAAAGTATCAGCTGATACCACACAAAAATCGAGAAACCCATCGTTATTAAAGTCTCCCCAAGTTCCTCTATTATCATATCCTTTGAAGTTAAGTACTTCCTTAAAATCTCCTTTAACATTCTCATACACTTTTATAAACTTCAGCCCACATAACAATAAATCTTGATCTCCATCGTTGTCATAATCACCCCAAGTAGCCGACCCATCCACAATACCTGGAAAATTCAATTTAACTTCAGTAAAAACATCATTCCCATCATTTCTGTATAGTTCCGTAACTTGTTTATATGGATCATTAGGATCACCAGTTATAACCTCATAGGGATCACTCGGATCACCTGTTAAGATAAAATCTAAGTAGCCGTCGTTATCATAATCTGCCCAGTCTATTGAACTTGCAACCACCCCTGTGATTCTCGCATTAACATTTTTAAAATTACCTGACACATTTTTTAATATTACAGAAAATGTATTATCATTACTATCCTCACCGGAATAAAACAAATCATAAGAACCGTCATTATTGTAATCTGCCCAGCTAATATTACCATATTCCAATGCAGGGAAGCTATCTGTTTTTACAAAAGTACCTGCTTTATTTATATATAATACAAAATTTAAACCTTGCTGATTCATTATACCATTAAAACCGTTGTTATCTAAGTCCGGTGTAAAAATCCCGTTCATTTTAGATACAAGTGTATATGAAGCCGGTTTTGCTCCGGCTACATCGGAAAAATCGCTTGTAATACCGTTTAAGTTGACTGAGTTCACTTCAAAATAATATGTTATGCCGTTGGTTAAACCGTCTATCATCATGGTTGTATCATTTATATCGGTAATGCTTTTCAGTAATGAATCCGTGGTGTAGTCTGTTTTGTAAACATTATACATCTTGAAATCATTACCTTTAAATTTACTCCATTTTAATTCGATAAGATTATTTCCTGCAATAGCAGTTAATTTGGGTGCCGCGGGTTTCGGAGGTGGGGGCGGAGGCATAGTTGTGTCACCATATACAACACCATTTATTAATGCCCCTTTTATTAAAGCTGTAGTATTTGAACTATATCCCTGTACTTCATCAGTATATCCATTGTAAATTTCAACTAATCCAAAACCTTCTGCAGTAGTATATGTATACGACCATATATGCTGGATCATCACGTAATTTGTATAAGCTTTTTGTACTTTTCGGTTTTTGAAATTCAGGAAATCCATTTCGGATAATTCTATATCTTCTGCTTTCCATTTTGTTGAGTCCCTGTCATATTTTACACCTGAGGCAAACGGAAGAGAACTGTTTATATAGAACTGATTTGAATCGGCTCTCCAGTATTCATATGTTATATAGGTACCGGATGTATATTTTATTTTGCTGAATTTCTGACCCGAGATAATTGTATCAGATACAACTTTATAACTTTCCACATTATTTGAAATACCATTGATAATATAGATCCATTTATTTCCTATGGATAAAGGAACTACTTGTTGTCCATATGTAAATGATAATATGGCCAAAACAAATAGGAAAATAAATCTTAGTTTCATTTTAATTCCTATATTATTTCAACAGCAACATTTTCATCGTTTTAGTATAATTACCTGCTTTAACTTGATAATAGTAAACACCACTTGATAAATTACTGCCGTTAAATTCTACAGTATATTTACCTGCCTGTTTCTCCCCATTGACAAGAGTTGTTACCAGTCTCCCTAGAACATCATATATTTCTAACGTTACATATTCTGAATGTGGAATTGAATATTCTATTTTTGTTGAAGGATTAAATGGATTTGGATAATTTTGACTAAGCCTATAAAAAACCGGACTGGATGTTTTATTAGGGTCGGACTTAATCCCCGTTACTATATTATTCCTTAAAATATAAAGACCTTCATCCGGCTGTGCAACGTACAAATAGCCTAAGCTATCTACGGCAAAAGAATGAGAACCATTGATATTATAAGTACCCAGTACTTTGGGATTATATACATCCGAATTGTCGATCAAATATACTCCGTCCAAATAGTCATGTAAATAACAAAGAGTGTCCTTAAGCAGTATATCATTTGCATATATTTCACTGGAGGTGATGAATTGTCCGTCTTTTGTAACGGTCTGATCGTTAAAATTAACTGTATAATTAATTAGTCCGTTTATATTCACATCTACAATGCTTAAAAGAGAAGACTTAAGTTTTAGATCCTTGATACGGCAGTTTAGAGTTGAAGTAAAAAGGATTTGAGGTTTTCCGTTTAGAGAAAGAAATTGTACTTTATTATAATTCCCCACCACAGCCATATTATTATTGCAGTCAATTTTATAAGCCCCAGGCAGCACTGCAATGGAATCAACAAATTGCGGGTTTCCTGGAGAACTTAAATCCCATATGGTTAGATTACGTGTTGTATTTTGAAGAATATATAATTTATTATTCGATAGTTTTTCGTCAAAGATACCGCCGTTGTAGTGTGAGGTAAACACAAGATTAGGACTAGTTTTATTCGAAACATCAAACACAAATAAATCATTTGCAGAAAATGCATATAAAAAATCATCATAATAGATTACTTTGGGTTCGTTATATCCGGCTTTATGAATATCTGCACTACCGACCATTTGGGGATTAGTCTTATCTGAAATATCCAGTATTCTAATTCCCCCATCGTAATTGCCAGGCATCAAATCTATCATGTAACAGTAATTACCGTGAACTACAATTCCATC
>JBJKPP010000092.1:0-27082 GCA_046706145.1 Ignavibacteriaceae bacterium
GAGGAAAAAAGTATAAAGGACAGGAAAATCAGGCAGATTCTTTTAGAAAAGCTCATTCGCTGTCAAAAATGAATGAATTTAATTATGACCATAAATATACAAAACAACATAGGTCGAATCAATTAAAGTAATTTCTGAAAAGAATCCTATTTCTATATAGATTCAATAATCCCTAAGAAAGAGTCTGCTTTTAAGCTGGCTCCACCAACTAAGGCTCCGTCTACATCCTTTTGTGACATTAATTCTTTCGAATTATCCGGTTTTACACTTCCACCGTACTGGATTATTAGATTTTCAGCAATTTTAGTGGAATATTTTTCTTTTATCAATCCCCGAATAAATTCGTGTACTTCTTGTGCCTGGTCGGGAGTTGCGTTTACGCCGGTTCCAATCGCCCAAACAGGTTCATAAGCTACAATAATTTCTTTCATTTCATCTTCTGATACGTTCTCAAGTCCTTGAATTACTTGGTTTCTTACAACTTCCTTTGTGGTTCCTTTTTTTCTTTCTTCAAGAGTTTCACCCACGCAAAAGATAGGTTTAAGGCCTACTGACAGAGCTTTCTTAATTTTTTTGTTAATTAATTCGTTTGATTCGCTAAAGATAGCCCTTCTTTCTGAATGTCCCAGAATTACATATTCGCAGCCGGTGCTTTTTAACATTTTTGCAGAAATTTCTCCAGTAAAAGCACCACTTTCTTCGAAATACATATTCTGAGCACCCAATTTTACTTTTGTTCCTTTAGTTAAAGAGTATGCTTCACTTAGAGATGTAAAAGTTGGGCAGGCTATAATATCACAATTAACATTTTTGTTTTTAAGTTTTTTTAAGATTTCTGATATCAGATTGCGTGTCTCTGAAATATCATTATTCATTTTCCAATTTCCGGCAATTACTTTTTTTCTCATTTCTTTCTATTTCCTTATTATTTTTCTGTAAAAACCATAACAAAAATAGTAAAAATGAATGCTTTAGAGAAATGAAAACAACGATGATCAAACATTAAATTAAGTTATATATAGTGTAATTTTTTGTTCCTAAGTATATATAAAAAATCTGTTTAAAGTGGATTGGTCATTCGATAGTCATTAAATTGTCATTCGGTTGTCATATTATTCAACGTTTTGGAAAGTATAATTTATAGTATCATTGGGAGGTATTATGAGATTAGAAGAGCTTAGAGTCTATCAGTTATCAATGAAAATTGCAGAGGAAATTTGGAACATAGTCTATAAATGGGATTATTTTTCAAAAGATACAATAGGAAAACAACTTATCAGGTCGGCAGACTCGATTGCAGCTAATCTGAGTGAAGGCTTTGGAAGATTTTTCTACAAAGAAGAAAGACAATTTTGCTACTATTCAAGAGGATCTTTGTATGAAACAAAAACCTGGTTAACGAAAGGATTTGATAGAAAACTTGTAGATAAAGAAGATTATGAAAGATTTCAAAAAGATATTAATGATATTGGAGTAAAATTGAATAATTATATTAATTCAATTAGTAAAAAGAATCCGAATTGATTTGGAAATATTTTTAAATTTATAAATGACAACGCAGTGAATGACGGCGAAGCCAAATGACTATAAATGACAATTAATCCACGCTACAAAATAGGTTTTATCACGAGTATGTAACTATTCTAAGTTACTTGTGTAGCAGCTTCAGCAAATCCAAATCCTTATTCCGTATTTCATCCGGAATGGGAACGTTATCTTGTTCTAATAATTCTTGAAAAGCAATCAATTCTTTATTGTGATTTAAGCCTGCTGCAGCAACAACCTTATCCTGCAGAACATAGAACGCCATAAACTTTTCAGACTTTATATTTCCGCGATAAATAATATCATCCCACTTTTTCGCATGTCCAACATAATCGATTTTTAGGCCAGCCTGCATTGTCCAGAAAAAAGGAGCTGAAGAATATTCTTTTTTCACGCCAGCCATATTGAATCCTGCAATTCTGCCTTGCTGCATAGCTGTTCGCCAATGCTCTATTCTTGTTTGGGAATTCGTTTTTGAATCGAAGAAGGAAGCCACATCACCTGCAGCGTAAATATTTTCTGCAGCTTTATCGGAATTGACCACAATGTGGAATGTTTTGTCGACTTTTATTCCGCCATCAGGGTTTTTTTCTAAATCGATAATATCTGTTGATGGTTTTACCCCGATGCCAATTACTATTAAGTCAGCTTCAATTTTTTCGTTGTTATCTAACCCTACAAAAGTTATTTTTTCTTCTTGCGTGAAATTTTTAACCTTTCTTCCAAGCTTAAATTTTATTCCCTTTGCCTCATATTTCTTCTGAATTAATTTACCGATTTCTTTTCCAAAAGTAAGTTCGAAAGGAGTTTCGTCTAAAGAAACGACGGTAACTTCTAAACCTCTTTCCGCCAGGCTGTTTGCAGATTCCATTCCTATAAAACTTGAGCCTACAACCACAGCTTTTTTAGAAGTTTGCTTATCGGCAAGCATGCCTTGTATTTTCTCAATTATCTTGTCAGCATCATCAAAACTTCTTAAGTAAAAGATATTTCTTAAATCAGAACCGGGAATATTTAATTTGATGGGTGTTCCGCCGGTAGCAATCAAGAGCTTATCGAATTTACAGTCTGAACTATCTTCAAATTTTATTTTCTTGCTTTTAATGCTTACGCTTTTCACATTTTTATTAAACTCTATTTCAATCCCATAATTTTTATAGAAGTCATCCGGCCTTATGGGCATCCACTCAGGTTGTGCACTTCCTTCTAAGTAATCTTTGCTTAGATTCGGACGGTCGTATGGAGTTTTATCTTCCTTAGTAAACATCACAATCTTACCCTCAAATCCAGCTTCTCTCATGGCTTGTGCAGCGCCATATCCGGCGGCCCCTCCGCCAATAATAGCATAGACGAAATCATCATTTTCTTTTTTTGACATTTCCGGAGTTCTGCTGAACGGCAATTCATCAGGCAGACTTACAGAAACATCATCTCCATCTATAGAAACATTATATTTGGGCAAAGCTTCAAAAGCTGGGGGTTCGAGTAAGTCACCTGAGTGAGAATTGAAACAAGCGTGGTGCAGCGGACAAATAATTTTATCACCGTGTAAAACACCTTCTTCTAATGACGCTCCATAATGTGTGCAATAAGCTCCGAGCGCTGAAATTTTTCCCTTGGTTTTCACTATTAAGATTTCTTTTCCATCAGCCACGGAGATTTTTTTCATTTCTCCGTCTTTAATATCATTTACTTTTCCTATTTTGATTTCTTTATTGGGCATTAGAACTCCTTTTCACATTTAATTGAATTCAATTTACAAAATTTCTTAAAGTTTGTGCATTTTTTGGCGCATATCCTTTTTCATCATTATCAAAGTAACAATAAATTTCTTTAACCTGCCACTGGAAAAAATAATTAGCCCACCTTTGAAGGATTTCATCATTGTAATTTCCCTTGTATTTTGTCCCGGGTCCGTGAAGTCTTAAGTAAGTAAAATCGGAAGTGATTTCTTTCGGGGATATCGTTTTTCCTAATTCATAAATGCAGAAGGCGATATTATTTTTTCTTAAGAGTTCATAAGTTTCATTATTCCACCAGCTTTGATGACGAAATTCAATTGTATATTTGAATTTACCAGGGAGAATTCTTAAAAATTCTTCGAGTGTATTGTTATTAAATTTTAATGAAGGAGGAAGTTGGAAAAGAACCGGACCTAATTTATCCCCTAATATTTTTGCTCTACTTAAAAATAGTTGTACGCTTTCTTGTGAGTCAATTAACTTTTTCATATGTGTAATATAACGGCTTGCCTTAACAGAAAAGACAAAACCTTTTGGAAATGTTGTCTTCCATTTCTCGAAAGTAGTTTCTTTTGGGAGATGATAAAAAGAACTGTTTATTTCAACAGTATTGAGTTTTTCTGAATAAAATTTTAACCAGTTTTTTTGAGAAACGTTTTCAGGATAGAAATTTTCTTTCCAATGTGAATAGTTCCAGCCTGACGTGCCGATAAATATTGATTCTTTTCTCATGTTAGAATAAACAAACTTAAATGGCAAAGTCAAAAGAGATTATATATACCGCCAACAAAGAATTGCTTTGACAGGTATTGAATTTTGACCTTTTACTTTTCATCCCTTCAATGCTCCTTCGCTTAATCCTTGAATTATATACTTTTGAAAAATTGCTATTAAAACTACAATGGGAATAATTGAAATTACCGCTGCGGCCATAATATAACCCCAGGGAATTTGTCCATGTAAACCTTCAAATAGTGCAAGGCCGACTGGGATTGTCCGTGCTTTATAATCTACTGTTAACATTAACGCAAATAAAAACTCATTAAAAGAATAAATGAAAACCAAGACAAAAGTTGAAAACAGTCCCGGCAGGGAAATCGGTAAAATTATTCTTGTAAGAATTTGTGTTCTCGAAGCTCCATCAACTAACGCTGCGTTATCGAGGTCTTGTGAAAGTTGTGAGAAATAACTGAGCATTATCCAAAGTGCAAGAGGAAGACCTAATGTTATGTAAGGAAAAATTAGCGCCTGGTATGTATTAACCCAATCCAATGATGTCATTATTTTGAACAAATATCCCACGATACTGATTTGGGGAAACATAGAAAAAGCCAAAAGTGTTATCGGGATAGCCTTTCTTCCGGGAAATTTCATTCGTGTAATTGAGTAAGCAGACAAACTCGAAAAAAATGTAGCAAAGAGAGCTGAAAGGAACGCTATAACAACTGAGTTAGTTAAATATTGTAATATATGGGTAGAATTATTTTTAAGTATATCAATGTAATTGCTAAATGTAAAGATGAAACTGGAACTTGGTAATAAGAAATCCGGATTTTTGCTGAATGAAACTATACCCATAAAAACAAAAGGAGCTAAACAAAAAACTAAGATAAAAATGGAACTTATCCACAAAAGTATTTTCTTTATATCTCTTTCTCTCATCCTATTACTTCCTTAAATTTTCCAAATTTTATGTAAAGGATGGATAGTATGGCAGCAATTATAAAGAGAGCTACAGAAATAGCAGAACCATAACCAAAATCACCAGATACTAAATAATTGTATGCATACACTGACATAGAAGTTGTACTTCCACCTGGTCCGCCTCCAGTTAAAACGTAAATCAAATCAAAAATTCTGACTGCATCTATTGTTCTAAAAAGAAGAGCAACAACAATGACGGGTTTAAGTAACGGCAAAGTAATTTTGAAAAACCTTTGCAGCAAAGTTGTTCCATCTACTCTTGCCTGTTCATACAATTCATTTGAGATAGTTGATAATCCTGAAAGAAGTATGATTGTAATAAAAGGGGTGGTTTTCCAAACATCACTAATGACGATGGAAAAGAATGCGCCTAAAGATGAGCCCAGCCAGCTTATTCTTTCGGTTGAGTGCCCAAGTTTTAAAACTAAAAAGTTCAATAAACCAAAATCATAATTGTAAATTAATTGCCATACTTTAGCTGAGATTGCAATAGGGATTGCCCAGGGAATTAGTATAATTATCCTAAGAAGTGTCCTGCCGGGGAAAACTTCGTTTAGAGTAAGCGCAAATATTAATCCTAAGAAAAGTTCTATTGAAACTGATACAAAAACAAAGATTAGGGTAAATCTAACAGACTGCCAAAAATGAACATCGTGAATTAAGTATTTATAATTCTCAAACCATAAGAATTTTTGAGGAAGAAAAGTAACATCTCTAAAAAAACTAGTAATTAGAGTCCCGATAACAGGAATAAGAATAAATATTGCCGCAATTGTAATTAACGGTAAATTAAAAGAATAAGCTTTAATTATTTTTTTGATATTATTTCGCATATATTTTCATTAGTTCATCAATTTGACTTTGCATTTTTGCCAATGCTTTTCTAGGAGAAATTTTACCTGCTATACAATCATTTACGTATCTTTGCATGACCTGTGAGACTTGAGGATAATAGGGAATTGTTGGTCTTGCTTTTGATATTCTAAGCGCATTTTCCAAGATTCTTAATCTTGGATATTTTGATAATAACAGAGAATCTCGGTAAAGATCTTCTCTTGCCGGAGTCCAGCCGATTTGTTCGAACATTTTCTCCTGGCTTTTGTAAGAAGTTACGAATTTTATAAACTGCCATGCTTCTTCTTTTTCATCTGAGAATCTTGATATACCGATGTGCCAGCCGCCAAGAGAACTTGCCGAACTGTCACCTTGATTATGTGGGAGAATTGTAACACCAATTTTCCCTCTAACTTTTGAACCTTTTTCTTCATGTAACGACCATGCATATGTCCAGTTTCTTTCAAATAATGCACCCCCGTTTTGAAATAATCTCCTGACTTGTTCTTCTTTCATTTCTGTATAAGTATTTGGCGGTGAGATTTTGTATTTCTGTATTAGGTTTCTCATAAATTGCAGACCCTTGAGATTCTTTTCATTATTTACTGTAATTGAATCTCCATGCATCAAATCTCCACCAAAAGAGGAAATAAATTCAACAAAATCGCAAACTAATCCCTCATACTGTGCGCCTTGCCAAACAAATCCACTAAAATTTTTATTTGTTTTTCTTTCAGCTTTTTGAATTTCTTCTGATTCTTTCACAAGCTGACTCCAATATATAGGTGGAGAATTATAGCCGAATTTTTTTAACAAATCCTTCCTGTAGTAGAGGAGTCCCACATCCATAAAAACCGGAATTGCATAAATTTTGTTTTTGTATTCGTCAACTTGTTTTAAAACGTTGGGAAAGAAAGGTTTCAAGGAAAAACCTTGCCTACCGCCAGGCAGGTTTGATTTGTCTATATATTTGTTTAAGGGTTCAAGCCACCCGGATTTTATAAACTGGTTTATCCATACAATGTCCATTAGAAAAAGGTCAGGGTTAGGCCGTTTAGCTTCCAGCGGAATTTCCAACCCCTGCCTTCTCTTGTCCGTAGATGTGGGCTGACGTACAAGTGTAACTTTTACTCCGTATTCCTTTTCATATTTATTTATTACCGACTGCCAAAAATCAACTTCTTGGTTTGCGCCGCCAATCCAAATTGTAAATTCTCTTTTGCTATTTGAGCACCTTATGTTAAGTAAGCTGAATAAAAATGCAAACAGTATAATCTTCTTAATGTTTTTCAATTAATCTTAAATATCCATTGATTTAAAAGATGTATAGTATATCGGAAGGTATAAAAATCATCTTAAAATACATAGTCCATACAAATTTGATTTGTTATTGTTAATAGAAATAGTTTGACTTAAGTAGGTAATTGTGACCTTGCTGACTATTATTTGTCAAAAACAGGGGGACAACTTCATTAAATTGTTAGACAGTGAAAATAAAAATGCTAGATTAGACACATTGATTTTTATCACTTAAGTAATTACATTGTATCTACAATAAACGAGAAATAGGTGATGACAACTAAAGTAATAAAAATAGGGAATTCAAAAGGAATAAGAATACCTAAACATATTTTGGACGAAAGCGGATTGGAAGATGAAGTTGAAATTGAGGTAAAAAATGATAGAATAATATTGAAACCAGCATCTAAGGTTAGAGAAAATTGGGAATCGGCTTTTCAAAAAATGTCTAAAAACGGAGATGATGTTCTCTTAGATAAAGAATATCTGGAATATTCAAATTCTTGGGATAATGAAGAATGGGAATGGTAAATGGAATTCCGAAGGTTTGAGGTTTATATAATAAATTTAGACCCGACGATAGGAAGTGAAATAAAAAAGACACGCCCATGTGCAATAATTTCGCCAAACGAAATGAATAATCATATCTCCACAGTAATTGTAGCACCCATAACTTCAAAAATTAGAAATTATCCAACAAGAATACCATGTAAAATTCAAGGTAGGCAAGGTCAAGTAGTTCTGGACCAAATAAGGACGGTAGATAAATCAAGACTCGTTAGAAAGATTACAATGCTTGCCCAACCAGTTCAAAACAAGATAACATCAAAACTAATAGAAATGTTTTCGGCTTGAAGATAAGTAAAGAATTCTAATCTCTATCTCCTCGAATGACGGGTTTTCTCACTAAGTGCAGCAATTATAGTTTTGCAAAAAGAAGGAAGGTCACTGGGATTTCTTGAGGTAATTAAATTTCCATCATGGACAACTTCATCATCAATCCAGCCGCCTCCGGCATTTATCATATCATCTTTCATAGAATAAAAACTAGTAACTTTTCTGCCTCTAATAATATCTGCAGAAGCAAGCATCCAGCCGGCATGACAGATAGCAGCAATTACTTTTCCTTGATTGTTCATTTCCCTGACAAATTCAACCATTTGTTTGTTTCTTCTCATATAATCGGGAGAGTAGCCGCCGGGAATAATTAGAGCATCAAAGTTAGAAGGTTTTACGTCATCTATTGAAATATCTGAACTAGCTACATATCCATGTTTGCCTTTGTAATTATCCATTTTAGGCGCAACTACTATCACATTAGCACCCTCTTCTTTCATCCTAATGTCCGTGTAGAGAAATTCGGCATCTTCAAAAAGATTTTCTAGGAATATTGCAATGTTTTTCCCTTTTAATGGCATAAGATGTTACTCCGCTTATAACGAAAGATAAGACAACATAAATACAATTTTTGTAATAAATTTTGCTTTAAATCAATTGATTAACTTCAGACACAAACTGCAGTCTTAGTCAGTACAGTGATAAAATGTAAAGAGAGACAAAATGCCTTCGTATAAGTTTACCAATGTACTTTATGATTTTAGAAGACGCTATCACATTCAAATGTGAATTTTGAAATTTGTGATATGCGATACGAACTGATGGCTAAGATTTATGAAACATGCCAGTGAGCACCAGACTTCTGTAATAAATCTATTGATTCTTTAGGTCCCCAGGTTCCAGCCCTGTAGTTTGGAACTTTGAGCCACGGTTTCGATTCCCATTTTTCTATGATTGGGTCCACAATTGACCATGCGTTGTAAATCCAGTCTGACCTTGGAAATAGAGTTTGGTCACCCCGCATTGCATCATAAAGAAGCCATTGGTAAGATGTTGGCTGTTCGTTGATTCCGAAAGTTGTTGCATATTCGAAATTTAAGTTGACGGGCCTCAGCTTAAGCTCAGAGCCTGGCTGCTTTGCGGTGAATGTATAAATTATTCCTTCATTCGGCTGTAGTCTAAAAGTTAGGATGTTGTGTTCTTTCTCCTCACTTTTGGCGATTGGGAACATTAAATGAGGAGTTGGTTTAAACCTAATAGTTACTTCTGCAAGCCTTTTCGTTAATCTTTTTCCTGTCCTCAAAAAGAAGGGGACGTCCGCCCAGCGCCAATTATCAAGATATAATTTGAGTGCAGTAAAAGTCGGTGTTTTAGAACTTTTTGAAACATTTTCTTCTTCTCTATAACCTTTCACTACCTCGCCGTTTACAATCCCGGAATCATATTGACCCATAACAACATTATTCTCAATATCAATTTCACAAACTGATTCTAAAACCTTGTTAGTTTCCATCCTCAAAGAACTCGCATCGTAATTAACAGGAGGTTCTATTGCTGTCATGCAAAGTAGTTGCAAAAGGTGATTCTGTACCATATCTCTTATTACGCCTGTTTCTTCGTAAAAACTTCCTCTGCCGCCAATTCCTATATCTTCTGCAACTGTTATTTGAACGTTATCAATATAGTTTCTATTCCAGATCGGTTCAAAACTTGGATTTGCAAATCTGAATGCAAGCATATTTTGTACGGTTTCTTTACCAAGAAAGTGGTCAACCCTGAAAATCTGATTTTCACCGAGAACCTTTTTTATATTTTCATCAAGTTCCATTGACGATTTTTTATCGAAGCCGAAAGGTTTTTCTATTATTACTCTACGCCAGCCTTTTTCGCTAAAGCCTAGTTTTGTCTCCTTCAGTTTTTCCACGATTGTTCCGTAAAATTGCGGGGGAGTAGCAAGGTGAAATAAGATATTGTCATCTATTTTTAAATCTTTTTTTACCTTTTCGATTTTATCAGTTAAATCCTTGTAAGATTGGTCAGGTTTATCGTTGAAATTTCCCGGAACATAGAAGAGATTATTCGAAAATCTTTTCCAGAAATCTTCTCCGTACTGACCATTTTTCATAATGGTCTGATACATGTCATCACGAAAGCTTTCATCAGTGTACTGAATGTTCGAGAAGCCGATTATTGCAAAATCTCTTGGAAGTAAATTTATTCTGAATAGAGAAAATAGAGACGGAATAAGTTCGCGGTGAGACAGATCTCCCGAGGCACCAAAAATACAAATGATGCAGGAACTTGGCGGTTCTGTTCTTGACATGCCTTTTTCTACTACTTCGACGGTTCTGCTGTTCATTTATTATCCTCCTTTACTGCGTGTCCACCAAATTGGTTTCTTAAAGCAGCAATCACCTTGCCGGAGAAAGATTCTTCTTCTCTTGAGGCAAATCTTTCATAAAGAGAAAGTGTCATGGTCGGAATAGGAATAGCATTATCTACAGCAAAATCTGTTGTCCATCTGCCAGTTCCGGAATCATCGATATATGGCGCAATTCTTTTAAGAGAATTTCCCTCTTGATTAAAAGCTCTTCCTGCAAGTTCTAAAAGCCAGCAGCGAACAACTGCTCCGTGATTCCATAAATTAGCAGCCTTTTCAAGCTCAATATTGAATTCAGATTTATGCATGCACTCAAATGCTTCGCCGATCCCTTGAAGCATTACATATTCGAGTGCGTTATGAATCATTTTTACAAAATGTCCGGCGCCGTTTTTTCCGAAGTATGCGTATCCGTCTTCGGGGGCTAAGGTTTTTAAAACGGGTTCTAATCTTTTAAAATCTTCTTCCTTTCCACCAATCATCATATTGTATCCTACTTCCAATCCCCAAATTCCACCGCTTACTCCGATGTCCAAAAAATGTATCTTTTTCTCGTTGCACTTTTTAGCATTCTTCATTGATTCAATATAATGAGAATTACCACCATCAATAATTAAATCATCGGCTTCAACAAGCGTCAGCAGTTTGTTTATTGTTTCTTCAGTTGGTTTTCCGTGCGGAACCATTACCCAAACGTTTCTAGGCGGCTTGAGCTTCTTTACTAATTCATCCAAAGTGTAGGCACCTTCAGCACCGTCTTTAACTGATTTATCGACGTTATCCTTGCTTATGTCAAATGCTACAACTTTGTGTTTATCCTTCTGCAATCTCTTCACCATGTTTGAACCCATTTTGCCAAGTCCTATTAAACCTAATTCCATTTTATACTCCTTTCCGCCTTTGGCGGACTTAAAATTTTATTCCATTTTGTGTTAATATGTTTTCTAATTTTTTTACATCGTCCAGATAAATTGTATTTAAGCCAACTTTTTCCGCACCCGCTATATTTTCTTCTCTATCATCGATGAATAAGCATTCGGAAGGATCTCTTCGTAAAATATTTAAGACATTTTCGAAAATTTTCGCATCTGGTTTTCTTGTTTTAAGAAAACAGGAACTAAAGAAAGCATCGAAATATTTTTCGAGATTGAAATTTCTTATGCGGTATAAGTTTAATTCGTAAGATTCGTTGTTAATTGAGGCTATGTAATAATTTTTATCTTCATTAAGTCTTCTTAAAATGTCTATACTGGAATCATGAGCCTGCGACATAGATTCCATAAATTTTATCACTTCATACCGTGTGAATCTCCTTTTTGTAAAGAAGATAGTCTGGTCTAAATATTTTACTAAAGATAGATTTCCTTTCTCAAAATCCTGGAAATGCTTTTGATGTCTTTCTTCGAATTCATCGAAGTCAATTTTAAAATGTTCTGCAGCCTTAGTTCTGGCAATATTATCCCAGCCATTTGTTAAGATTACCCCACCGATATCAAAGAATAAGGTGGTTAATTTTCTCACTTCAAGAGTTCTTCAATTTTTTTAAGATTTTGTTCAACATTATTACCGAGGTGTATTCGAATAACTCTTCTGTTTTTATTAGTTAAAGATCTGAAATCGCCCAGAGCTTGTGCTCTCTGAAGAGTTGCAAAACCATAAGTGTTTCCAGGTATAGGCAAATCATTTCCTGCAGCGTAAGTGAACATCAAAAATACACCGTGGTTTGGGCCGCCTTTATGAAGCTGTCCTGTCGAATGCATATACCGTGGACCGTATCCTACTGTTGTGGCAACTTTAAGTTTGTTGCGAAGATTAGTTCTGATTTTTTGTAATGATTTATCTCTTGTCGAATTTTTCAAGAAATAAGATAGAAAAGCAATATAATCAGGACTTTTTGCCTGCTTGACAAATGCATTTAAGAATGCTTTCAGTGATGATTTTTTAACCTTCTCAAACCACTCTGCAGAACTATCAGCATAAACCGAAATTTCTCCACTTTTCAGGATAGGTTCACCTTCTGAAAATGAACCCTTATTCTGCCACTCTTCAAGCAAATCTTTGCTATTCTTTTTACTCTCAGCTACATTTGGTTCGTCAAAAGGATTTACACCGAGAATTTTTCCTGCTGTCGCAGTTGCTAATTCCCATCTAAAGTATTCCGCTCCTATAGAAAGCTTATCTTTTATGTTAATTCTAACAACAGGGTGACCTTCTTTTTCGAGGGCCTGTAATTTTTTTTCATCTTGCGATTTTTCATCATTCCCAGCATGAATATAAGCAAATACTCTATCACCACTGTAATCAGAAGGTCTTCCCAGATTTTCGCCTTCAATTGGAACCAATCCCGAACCTTCCTTCCCGGTACTTTCTGCGATTAGTTGTTCGACCCAATAGCCGAATGCACTAACAGATTCTGAAAGAACAAAAGTAATTTTGTCTCTTCCGAATTTCTGATTAATTCCTAGAGCAGTACCCAAACCAACCCCAGGGTTTTCATTCAGGGGAACATAGGAACCGCAACTCATTTGGAATTGATGTGCATTGTGCAAAAGTGATTTTACATCAATTCCTATAAGTGCCATTGGAACCAACCCGAAATATGAAAGAGCAGAATAGCGACCTCCAAAATCCCCGGGATTTACGAATATTTTTCTAAAATCTTTTTGTTTAGCTTCTTCAACTAGAGGTGTTCTGTCATCAGTAATTGCTACAAAATGTTTCCCGATATGTTGAATATCTTTTTTCTCAAGTTGTTCGTGAAAGAATCTGTAAAAGCTCAAGGTTTCCGCCGTTGTTCCTGATTTACTTGCAGCTATAAATAAAGTTTTTTCATGGTCAATTTTAGAGTTGACTTCCTCAACTGCTGCGGGGTCGGTATTATCCAAAACTATTAATTCGGGATAACCTTTCTTTGAACCGAATGTTAAACTTGAAACTTCCGGGCATAAACTGCTGCCGCCCATTCCAAGCAGAACTACATGTTTGAAATTTTCTTTTTTAATTTCATTTGTGAAAGAAATCAATTCGTCTGTCTTTTCAACAAACTGTTCAATATTTAGCCAGCCAAGACGATTCCTTATTGCATCTGTAGATTTTGAATCAGACTTCCAAAGAAACGGGTCTTTTGCGTAAACCCTTCTTCCATATTGTTTTTCATTTAAGGATTCAATCCCTGACTTTACACTTGATTTCGAATTACCATATGATATTTCCTGAGTTCCAATCTTGTCACCAAGTAACTTGTTTCTTTCAAGTGTTAGAGTTTTCATTAAGTTGTTGAAGGGATCGATAAATTTCTGTATTCCTTCGTTAACAAGCTGGTCAGTGACAAAATCAATATCTATTCCAACTCTTTTTAAATCCTCAAAAGTTCTGTTTGCTTTATCTACATCCTTTTCAATAGAATTTTCTATAATCTGACCATGATCGCCAAATGCTGATATTGTTACCTCTGGCATTGTGTTAACAGTATCCGGACCAATCAAAGGCTCAACATATTTTACATCACTATAAAGCGGGTCTTTTGTGCTGGTGCTTGCCCAGAGTGGTCGCTGAACGGAAGCTCCTTTTCCGACAAGGTTATTCCATTTATCGCCGCTAAAGATTTTTTTAAAACTTTTGTAAGCCAGCTTCGCACTTGCTACTGCAGCTTCACCTAAAAGATTTTCAGGCCTTGGATAATCCTTCTCTGTATTTTTTGGAATAATTTGCTGACTTAAAAGCTGGTCGGTTAAAACATCTATCCTGCTTAAAAAGAAACTAGCAACCGACGCAACATTTTTTATGTCCTTTCCCTCAGCAGATCTCTTTTCAAGAGCATTAACATAGGCATTGGCAACTGCTTCGTAGGCTTGTATAGAGAATAATAAAGTAACATTTACGTTTATTCCTTCATACAAAGCCTGCTCGATTGCCGGGGTGCCTTCTTTTGTGCCAGGGATTTTGATAAAACAATTAACTCTGTCAACTTTCTTAAATAATCTTCTCGCTTCGTTAAGCGTTCCTTCAGTATCGTGAGCTAAATATGGAGAAACCTCAAGACTTACATAGCCATCAAGACCGTTGGACTCATCATAAACTTTTTTCAAAATGTCACACGCATCCTGAACATCTTTAACTGTCAATTCTTCGTAAATCTGTGTAATAGATTTTTTCTGCTTTACCAATTGCTTAATCTGTGTATCGTAATCCTTACCGCCTGAGATTGCTTTATTAAAGATGGCTGGGTTTGATGTAATTCCTCGCAATCCTTCTTTTTCAACACGTTTTCTAAGCTCACCATTCTTTATCATTTTGCGAGTTAGGTTATCGAGCCAGTAACTTTGTCCATAGTCAATTAATTTTAATAAATTATTCATTTTTATTTTCTCCAAAACTTTTTAATTCCGCATCCGGCTGCTGTCGGATTATTTTTTACTTTTTGATTTCTTTTTTGAATCTAAATGTTTAACGACTTTATTAACAATATTTTGAGAAGTAATGCCGTAATGCTTATAGATTTCCTGGTAAGGTGCGCTTGCACCAAATTTGTCTATACCTATTATCAGGCCACTATCACCAACCCATTCCTGCCATCCGAAAGGAGAGGCAGCTTCAACTGCAACTTTTACTTTTACATTACTTGGCAAAACTTTTTCTTTATACGCTTTTGATTGCTCTTTGAATAACTCCCAGCTTGGCATGCTGACAACGCGTGTGTCAATCTTTTTCTTCGCTAATTTTTCTTGAGCTTCCATAGCTATTTGAACTTCGGAACCGCTTGAAATTATTATCACTTTGGGTGTTTTACCTTTTTCTTTGGAAAGAATATAGGCACCTCTTGTAGCATCTTTTGCATTACCAAGATTTTTTCTATCAAAAATAGGAAGGTTTTGTCTTGAGAGTACCAACATTGTTGGTCCGGTTTTTCTTTCTATTGCAATTCGCCACGCATAAGCAGTTTCATTTGCATCTGCAGGCCTAATTACACATAGATGCGGCATAGCTCTTAGTGAAGCTAAATGCTCAATTGGTTGATGAGTTGGTCCGTCTTCTCCAAGACCTATAGAGTCGTGCGTCATAACATAAATTATTGGAATTTCCATTAACGAAGCTAAACGAATGGAAGGACGTGCGTAATCTGTAAAGATGAAGAACGTTGACGCAAAAGGTCTTAATCCGCCATGCAAATAAATTCCGTTGCATATTCCCGACATTGCATGTTCACGAACACCCCAGTCTATATTTCTGTTTGTGTATCTATTTTTTTCAAAATAACTAGTTAACTTCATTAGAGTTTTAGTTGAAGGAGACAAATCTGCACTGCCGCCGACAAACCACGGCACATTCTTAGCAAAACTATTAATAACTTTTGATGAAGCACTTCTTGTTGCAATCTTACCATCTTCCGGTTTGAAGTTTGGAATATCTTTATCCCATTCTTTTGGAAGTTTTTGATCTAAGTAATTTTGAAGTTGTTTTGCTAATTCCGGAAAAGACTTTTTGTATTCATTAAATAAATTATTCCATTCTTGTTCTAATTGTTTGCCTTTTTCGAAAGACTCTCTCATGTGTGCTAATACTTCGTCGGGTACGAGAAATTTCTCGTCTTCAGGCCATCCGTAATTTCTTTTTGTTAATTTTACTTCTTCTTCTCCTAATGCAGAACCATGAGCTTCTGCAGTATCTTGAAAGTGCGGAGAACCAAATCCAATATGTGAGCGAACTATAATTATAGAAGGTTTTTCTGTTTCATCAATTGCATTTTGATAAGCTTGAGATAGAAGCTCGATATTATTAGCGTTATCACCAATGTTCTGAACGTGCCAATTATAAGCCTCAAACCTTTTCGAAACATCATCGGAATATGTCAAATCCGTGTTTCCCTCAATGCTAATATGATTATCATCATATAGATAGACTAATTTTCCAAGTCCGAGATGTCCTGCAAGTGAGGCAGCTTCATGAGATGCGCCTTCCATTAAATCGCCGTCGCTGCAGAAAACAAATATGTGATGATCCACTATGTCGAAACCTTCGCGGTTAAATATGCTTGCGAGGTGTTTCTCGGCTATTCCCATTCCCACGCCGTTCATAAATCCTTGCCCTAGAGGGCCTGTTGTTGTTTCAATTCCAGGGGCCAGTCCGTATTCAGGATGTCCGGCGGTTTTGCTGCCCCATTGTCTAAAGTTTTTTATATCTTCAAGTGAAACATCATACCCCGACAAAAAAAGCATTGAATAAAGTAGCATCGAGGCGTGACCATTAGAAAGAATAAATCTGTCCCGGTTAGTCCACTTGGGATTATTAGGGTTAAAACGTAGAAATTTTTTCCATAAGATGTATGCTGCAGGTGCAAGTGCCATAGGTGCTCCCGGATGACCGGAATTTGCCTTCTGCACAGCGTCCATTGATAAAGTTCTAATTGTATTTATAGTTAATTCTTGTACATCTGATTCTGCAAATCTATTCATGTTAATAATCCTTTCGGTATAAACCTACAAAATAGTTGTTATTTGTTCAAAAGAGCGTTATATACATCACTTTTAGTATAAGAGTGAAGAATAAAAATAAGATGATTTCCCTTAACCAAACAAGATTTTGAGCGACCTAAAATATAGAAATGTACTTTATTAATCTACTTTTTAACAAAAATTGACCTGCCAGTATAATTTGGCGTTTTCTTCCTGCCTCTGCTATTAAATTATGATTAGAAAGCTCTAAACCTGGACTTTACTTAAACTTAATTTGCTTATAAGATTTTAATGCATGTCCAGAATAAAGCCATGTAATTTGTCTTAAGGTTAAAGCCTGGTCAAATTCAGTTAATGCGGAAATACCATCGGCCGGAACGACAACATTATACCATCTTAATCCGGCAGAAGCTGCAGTATGTGCCACACAAATGTTTGAAACTGTACCAACCATAACTATGTTTTTTGTTTTCCAAACATTTGCTAAATAATGTTCTAATGAAGTACCGTAAAATCCATCATAACGGTTTTTTTGAAAAACCATTTCATCATTTTTAGGTTTCAGTTCATCAATAATTTGCCAGCCCCATGAATTGACTTTGCAGTGCTTCGGCCAAATTTTCCATTCTTTGTCATTTTGAAAATGAGTATCTTGTGTGAAGGCGACGTTAATTTCATTTTTCCTAGCATAAGAAAGTAACTTCTGAAGATTTTTCACAGTTTCTCCAGCGGCGGGAACGACTAAACTTCCACCTTCTTTCACGAAGTCATTTTGCATATCGATTATCAAAACCAAAGTTTTCTTGCTGTTCAGAGTTATGCTGTTTTTAAACTTTATTTCCGGCACTTCCACTTTTTGTCCAGGAGTAAAATTATAGCTCATTTTTAGTTTTCTCCTTCGGTTGTTTTCTTCTCGTACAACTTAAAGTATATACATTGAATAATGAAAAGATTGCTTAATATCAAATATATTTTTTTTATACTTTAGGAAATGCTGTAAAGTTTTTTATCTTTTCCTGTATAAGAAAAACATTTTAGATAATCATGATATATAAAAGTTTTGGTAAGAATGGTGACAAAGTTTCTCTTCTTGGTTTTGGATGCTGGGGAATAGGCCAGGATGAATGGAAGGGCGCTGATGATAAGGAATCAAAAAAAGCTTTGCTTAAAGCAATTGATGAAGGTATAACTTTATTCGATACAGCCTTGGCATATGGTAAAGGTCATAGCGAAGAATTGGTTGGCAAAGCAGAGAAGGAATCTAAGAAAAAAGTATTTATCGCTACAAAAATTCCCTCGAAAAAATGGGAATGGCCTGCTTCCGATAAATCAACTCTTAAGGAATCTTATCCTGAAAAATATATAATAGAAAAAACAGAAGAGAGTCTAAAGAACTTAAAGAGGGATTATATTGACCTAATGCAATTTCACGTTTGGAACGATAAATGGGCGAATGAAGATGAATGGAAAAACACTGTGACAAAACTAAAAAAAGATGGAAAAGTCAGGTATTGGGGGGTTTCGATAAACGACCACCAGCCGGAAAACGGAATTGAAACTGCTAAAACAGGCCTTATTGATTCATTCCAAGTAATATTTAATATATTTGATCAGAAACCTATTACAAAACTGTTCCCGTTTTGCAGAAAAAATAACATTGCCGTGATAGTTAGGGTTCCTTATGACGAAGGAGCGCTGACCGGAAATATTAGGCACGATACCGAATTTCCCGTGGGTGATTTTAGGAACGATTATTTTAGAGGAAAAAGAAAAATAGAAGTGCAGGAAAGAGTTGATAAAATTTGGGAAGATGTTAAGGAAGAATGTGAAAGTGTTGCCGAAGCCGCACTACGGTATGTTATAAGCTTTAGCGAAGTTACAAGTGTAATCCCGGGTATGAGAAAATACAAAAACCTTATGGCCAACATTAGATATATCGAAAAGGATGGTTTATCTAGACAAAAATTAGAAACACTTAAAATACACAAGTGGAATAGAAATTTTTACGAATAGGGCGTACATTTCTTAAATCTATAACCAATTAAGTAAAAAATTGAAAAGAAAAATAATTACAGTATTCGGAAGTTCTGTGCCTAAAGAGGGCGATGAAGAATTTTCCACAGCGTATAATCTTGGCTCATTGCTGGCAAAAAATAATTTTGATGTTTGTACCGGTGGTTTTCAGGGAATTATGAATGCAGTTTCGAAAGGGGCAGTCGAAAACGGAACGCATGCGATTGGTGTTACTGTAAATTTGTGGGGAGCAAAACCAAGTAAGTATCTTACAAAAAATGTGGAGTGCAATACTCTTTTTGAAAGAATATCTAAACTTGTAGAATTAGGCGATGCTTATGTGGTATTACAAGGCGGCACTGGAACTTTATTAGAACTCTCAGTTGTTTGGGAATATATGAATAAAAACATGCTGGAAGTTAAGCCGATAGTTTGCTATTCAAAAATGTGGAAAAAAGTAGTAAAAATAATTGATGACCAGCTTGAGCGTGAGAACAGAGCAACGAATCTGGTAAAATGTTTTGATGATGTAGAAGAGATAGCTATGTATTTGAAAGAAAAGTTAAAATCAGTTTAGTTTCTTTTTATAGAAAAACCGTTAAAACGGTTGTAATTTTTTTTCTACTTAGCAACCCACGACTTAAGTCGTAGGTTAATGATAAAAGAATGTTCGTCTGTAACCGTTTAACGGTTTTTACATGCAGTTACGTCAGGCTTGTTAAGAAATCTTTAGCTGCATTGTAAACCATATCCTCAGTCAACTCCTTCATACATTTAAACTTCACATCATTTCTAAAACAAATTAATGGACGAGGGGAGTAAATAAAGCACGGCGAACAATCCAACGTTAATCTGACTATTTTATGATTGGTTTTCCACGGGTAAATATAATTAGGATTCGTAGGTCCTAGAAGAGCAATAATATTTGCTTTCATTGCAGAAGCCACATGCATCAGACTTGAATCGTTCGTTATAAACAGATTGCATCTTTTAATTATAGCTGCGGATTGTGCCAGATTGTCCGTATTAACAACAATTGAGTTATTTGAATCAATCATGCTGTTAATATTTTTCTTAAGCTCGTCCTCCTCAGGTCCACCAAAGATTAATATTTTTGCATCGTAATTCTTTATTAATCGTTTTCCTAATTCTGCAAATTTCTCCGGCTCCCATCTTCTTTTAATTTGATTCTTTAAAGTTGCAGAACCCGGATGGAATCCAATTACAATGTCATTTCCTGAAATATTTTTATTCTTTAAGTAAGTTTCGTTATAACTTATATCATCTTTAGTAAGCTGAAACTCTAGATCTGGCTGTTCATTATATTTTTGATTAAATAATTTTTCACAAAGTTTTAGGTTTTCTTGGACGTTATGAAGTGAATCATTTTCTGTTACTCTAACGTTGTTAAGAAAACCCAGATTTACAAAATCTTTTCTTAAATATTTAATCGTTGCTCTTTTTTTAGCACCTATTAAAAAGTTTATTATATTATATTCTCTTCGGTTAGACGGATAAGCGTTAATAGAAGCGTCGTATTTTTTTCTTAATGAAAAAACAAATTTTAGTGATTTAAATATTCCTTCATTAATAAAATCAAAAAAGAATACCTTATTAACTAAAGAATTTTGTTCAAGAATTGTTTGTGCTCCACGGAACATTACAAGAGCATCTATTTCCAAACCTGGATTAAATTTCTTGAGTAACCTAATTACAGGTGTAAACATCAGAGCATCGCCTATCCCGGAAAGTGCAATAATTAATATTCTATTCATAAACACTTAATTTTTAATTAACAACAAAAAAATAAGCGGTAAAAACCGCTTATTCAAACAAAATACTATTTACAGAAAAATTATTTTGATTGCTGTTTATTTTTTGCTTTTGCTGCAATGCTGTCTTTATTTTGTTGCTGCATTTCAGCAAGCTTTCTAAATCGCGCTACGTTTGCCTTCACTGTCGGATCATCCGGATAAAGCTTTTCTATTCTTTCCCAGATGTCGGCGAGTTTGCCATATTCCTGTAATCTGCCATAAAGTTGAATCAATATTCTATAAGGATTATTATAAGATTGTACGTCTGTCGGGTTTTCTTCCATATCTTGCAATGCTGTCTTTTCAACTGATTTATAAATTGACATGGCTGTATCTACGGCACCGGCATTGTAGTACAAACTGCCAATGTTGAACAGAATTCCATTATCCATAGGAATAATTTGACGTGGTATTTTCTGCTGCATTGAATTAAGGGTATTAACGGCTAATGAATCCTCATTATGATTTAAGTAATAAAAAGTCATAGCAAGAAAAGCGTTTCTGTAATTCTGTAGCATTCTTACATGATTTTGGTCATAGAAAATCTTTGGATTATTTAGTCCTCTAAATTTGAATCCCGGTTTATATGTTTCACTAAAACCTTTATTCCCTGCAATTTGTTCAGCAAGGATATGAGGTTCGATAAAGTCGTAACCTTGTCCGCCCTTCTGAGGAACCAATCTGGAAGCCATTCCTTCCAGTCGTAAATAATCATCCAAGCCTATTTTGCTATCTTCGGAACAAGTGACGGCGAAATAAATTGGTCTCTTCCACAGGTTATCTTGCACAATCTCTTTAACCATTATGTCTTGAACCCTGATCGCTTTTACGTTTCCATAATCTAAAGTAGGTTTCATGGTGAAGGTGAGCGAACCTTGCTTAAGAGTTGTGGAATCTGTTAGATTATATTCTTCATAGAAATCTTTTATGGGCTTATGTTCCACTTCGTTAGGACCTGGGATCGTGATTTTTTGCGTTTCCCATCTAATAGGTTGAATATTGTTTATCTGATTATTTGTCATATCTATGTTTACGGTCCCAACGTGGAATGGATCATCATTTTTTAATTCTCTTATATACCAAGGTGTGTTTAATAAACTTAGATTAACAATTGTTACATCTCTTCTAATACCCTCGGCATTCTGAAGATACCAAAGAGGGAAAGTATCATTATCACCATTGGTAAACAAAATTGCATGCGGTGCACAGCTTTGCAGAAGATTATAGGAATAATCCCACGGAACCCAATTGTGCGATCTATCGTGTTTAAAATAATTTGTCTTGTACATATTGAGGGGTACAAACACAACGGCTAAAGCTAAAACAGCAACTGCGGCAACATTTTTGTAATTTTTATTTTTCAGCTTCTGATACGCTAATTCGGCTAGACACTTTACACCAATACCTATCCAGATTGCAAAAACGAAATAGGCGCCAGCATAAAAATAGTGTCTTTCTCTAGGCTGAGGCTGCTGCTGGTTTTGGTAAAACGCAGTTAAATATCCCATTAGTAAGAACATGATCATAAAAATGGAAGCCATCTTCCAATCTTTTTTATAATGATAATAAATGCCCAGCAAACCTAATAAGAATGGAATACCGTATAGTGAATCCGCTACATTGCCAGCGAAATGGATTCCCAAAATCTTACCAAAAACATTTCCAATCTCATTAAAAGGTGCAATATCAGGGCCTGCGTCCTGGTTCCAGCTCGACCTTCCTGCAAAATTCCAGAGTATATACCTTGTCATCATGTGATTCATCTGATAACGCCAGAAGAAATCCAAGTCAGTTGAATAGTTCTTCCAGGTTTCATTGTGCATACCATCGTCAGCGAATCTTCTTTTGAAGATAGGAAAATCACCATACTGTGATCTGTTAAGGTATTGTACTAGTGTGGGAAAATCTTCCGGATCATTTTCATTTATTGGAGGATGTTCATTTGCACGAATAATAATCATTGCAAAACACGCATATCCTACTAAAATCATAATGATGGACATGAATATTATATGAAGAGTAGATTTTTTATTCTTGATGGCATACCTTGCTCCATACCCCAATGCAAGAATAATAATCAAGAAACATATCAGACCTATCCAATTATTGTCTCCAGCAACATCTTCTATAATGTCCGGCAGATATTTCACTATACCGGGATAAACAATGAAAAGTCCAATACCTCCTACCAGTATAGGAACGTAAAAAGAATTTTTATTAATTAATTTCTTGTGAAATGCTCCTATATAAACTGCAGTGATGGCAATCATTATAAGCACAAACTTTGTATCATAAGCGTGAAATTCTGTGGGTGTCGGAGGAGTTGTAGATGTTTGCGCTGACCACATTGCCATTGCAATTACTAAGATGATACCGATGTTTCCCCAAAATAAATAGCTCGATTTCTTAGCTGTCTCTTCATCGGTAATGTATTTCCTAAATACAATTACCATAAGTATGGGAGCTATTGGCAAAACTCCCATAAGGTGAACAGCCGGAGCAATTCCTAGCAAATACGCTATCATCAATAAATATTTTGAACTATCAGGTGAATCAGGATTGCTGTTCCAGCGGAGAATCAGCCATATCATAAATGCGGTAAGAAATGTGCTGGTTGCAAATACGTTTGCTTCAACACCATTAAACCAGAATGTTCCGCTGAAAGATAAAGCAAAAGCCCCAACAGCAGCAGAACCATAGGTTATAACAGCACTCAGTTTACTTGTAGGTTCATGCCCTTCAAAATTCTTAATAAGTTCTATTATTATGAAGTATATAAAAATTACAGAGAACGCGCTGCCAATAACAGAAACATAATTCATCCGCAGAGCTATATTATGTACGAATGGAACAAGTTGAAAAAGTTTTCCAAGGATTAAAAAGAAAGGTGCTCCCGGCGGATGGGGTATCTGTAAATAAAAGGCCGTAGCAAGAAATTCACCACAATCCCAAAAGGAAACTGACGGCTGTACTGTAGATATCAATACAGAAATTGAGATTAGAAATATTACTAATCCGAGTATCCTTCTAAAAAGCTTGTTATTCATTCATACCTCGAAAATGAATGCCAAAATTATCTACTATGGGTTTATTTATCAATGCTTAAGTTGAAGTTTTTTAACCCTGGCTGTTATTCTTAAAAAATTTGTCGTATTTAGATTTGTCGATTGGAGCGTTATATTTTTCGTATAATTCCTTCAATCTTTTCATAGAAATGGTATCAAAGTCTTCCTCATCTTTATCTCTTTTTACGAACATCTTGTATTCTTCAAGTTCCTTAGGTTCCAGTTTCCTTTCATTTCTTTTTAGAAATTCGAGATATTTTTTTTGGTCTCTATAAGACATATATTCTCCCGCATTTTCTAAATTTTTAGTCTTGTTAACTTAATAAACTACTAAGTAGAAAAAAAGGAATTTCACACTTTAGACGATAAACGAAGAATTTTGTTTACTTTTTGAATAAAAGTATTTCATGGTTAAATTTACAAAGAGTATTTAGTAGGAAATTCAAAATAAGAATCTATAAAATGCCATGCTTATAATCTTAATTTAAATCATAACCTGCATGTCCAACAGGCGGGTCATGTTTTTAATCTAGCCAAAACCGGATAAGATTAAGAATTTTTAAGCAAAATAAGATATTTTGTTTTGTTACATAAAAGATGAAAAAGAAGGATGAGTTTTACGTATAGAGAAGATCTTGACAATCCAAAAGTTTCAATTGTATTAACAGTTTATAATAGGGAAAATCTATTAAAAAGATGTATTAATTCTGTTTTGCAACAGAGTTATAAAAACTGGGAACTAGTAGCAATTGATGATGGTAGCGTTGATGATTCTTTGGGAATTCTCTTGAATTATTCTAGTAAAGATAAAAGAATTAAGGTTTTTCATCAGAGTAATTCCAAACTGGCGAGAAGCAGAAACAGGGGAATTTCTAATTCTTCCGGAAAATATATAACATTTCTAGACAGCGATGACGAATATCTGGAATCTCATATATTTCAAAGAGTTAGCTACATTGAAAAAAATCCCGAAGTTGATTTAATACATGGCGGCGTAAAAATAATAGGAAATCAGTTTGTTCGGGACAAAAATAATCCCGATAAATATATACACCTATCGGAATGTTCAATTGGAGCAACCTTTTTCGGAAAAAGAAATCTGTTTTTAGAATTGGATGGTTTTAGGAATCTGAAATATAGTGAGGACTCTGATTTCTTAGTACGTGCAGAAAGAAATTTTTGCGTCCGAAAAGTAAATTTTGAAACCTATATTTACCACCGCGAAATTCCTGACAGCCTGACTCATAATTATATACCTATCTAAAAATTACTGAAATTAAAAGGTTCACTTTCTCATTATATGCCTGGCTTATCTTTTCCAGGCATTTCGTTTATTTCTCCAGGCAAATAATCTAAAATCTCATTTTTGTCAACTTATTATTTTATAACAACTTAAGAATTTCAAGAAGTTGGCACAAATCTTAATTGGTTGAATGCAAATAATTACAAAATAAAATCTCAAAATTAGATGAAAGGAGAAAAACATAATGAAAAGGAAGTCTTTAATTAAGCTTTTTGTTTCGTTATTTGGTGTCAGTATCATTTTCTTTGCGGGTTGTAAAAATTCGCCTGTTGAACCGTCATCTTCTACCACTACTTCAGATCAACAAGCAATGACGCAACTTATAGCTAACGATTCTTCATTAAACTCATTTTATGCAAATTATAATGAAGGTCAGGCAATGTCATTCATGGGTAAAACAAATGCCGCGATTTATCCATTAAAAGTAGGACAGCAGGTTCATTTGGTAAATAGAAATATTGACTTTTCAACGGTGGGTGATTCCACTTATGCTAAGGTAACAAACACATATGAAGGTGTTCTTTATATTGCAGCTACATATACTGCCGGTCAGGATACTGCTGATACTTTAATTCAAAAACCGTTTACTTCAGTTATAACAAGAAATGTTATCTTAGTTAAAGTTAAGGCTATAAGCACACCAAGAGATACGCTGCATAACTGGAGAATTGCTGCAATCTCATTAGCATCCGGAGGAGTTTTAAGTCCTAATATTAATATAGAAAAAGTCACTTTCTTTTTCCCTGACGGCGATACTCTAATGGTTAGTGATCCCGGAAGCTATTATATTGATACATACTGGGGGTGGAGAAAATCTTGGTGCAGGAGACTTCCAATTATCTCACAGGCAAGACCAATTAAAGTAGATGTCGAACTTTACAGTGCTTATAGTGACAGTGACTTTGTAACCCTGACTTATGGCGGTAATTTACTTGGAATGCACAGGGCGAAGAAAAAATTTGTTTTGATTTCATCTACACCGAGTGGAACTGGATATGATAAAGTTTATGAACAGACGTATGAATCTTATCAATGGCCGGGATTTTATCATGCAATAATTAATGCTTTTCCGCATCAAGTTATTTATGATGACTCGGCGAGTGTAGAAACATCAACCTGGGGAATACCATATTTTGTAATGTAAAAAATGATGTTTTAAAAGAATGCTCCGCAGGGCAGGAGCATTCTTTTCTTTTTTAGCAATTGATAAAATAAACGTTCGGTAGTAAGTTAGAAGGGCCATGAAAATAAGTAAAATTTGTTTGCCGTTTGTGTTGGGATTAATACTTTGGGGTTGTGAAAAACCCGCTCCAACAGAACTAATTCAAACCAGTCAATCTGCATCTGATTCTGCTTCTGTAGAAGTGGTAACCAAAAATTTAAACGACCAATCAACGGGAAATGGATACGATTCAACAGGAGTAACGGAAAACGTCACAAATTATTCCGATGTGATTATTGTTAGTGGAGTAAAAATAACAGCAAATCTTTTGACTGTTAAATTATCAATTGCTCAAGCCACGTTTTTTGATAAAACCAAACCAGTTTACGATTCCACCGGTAATCTGTTTACATATGCAGCTAAATTTGTTGGCGGAGTATTTTTTAATGGTTACAGGGCAAGAATAATACCTTATAGAGTTTCCGTTTCTTTACTGGCGATGGATACATCTTTGGGTTCCCAGTATCTTCTTTATAATAGGCCCAGTTTTAGGTCTGACCCTTTTGTATTTCCATATGACTCGACAATTCATTTTAAGCTTAATGCGTTAAACGGCTCCGTTTATAATATTGACATTCCGACCCCCCCCGAGGTAACTGGCAATGTGAAAATCAGCGGCAGCAGGGCTAATGGGAATCTTAGAGCAGTACTTGACTGGAATGCGAACCCGCCAACAAAAATGGAAATAATTATCGGTGGTGTTATTAGAAACAAAGCGAAAATTATTCCTATTTATCAAATAGGAACTAAAGACGATGGAAAATTTGTAGTGCCTACAAATTTGTTGAACTCTATACCAACAGACAGATTTGATAAACTAGCTATTTCATTCATTCGCAGGTTTAGAATCACCAGATCAAATAATGGTAACT
>JBJKPP010000093.1:0-7541 GCA_046706145.1 Ignavibacteriaceae bacterium
AAATTATTACAACAATAATCCAAACAAACCTTATTGTTCTTTAGTTATTACACCAAAAGTAGAAAAGTTCGAGAAGATTTTTAAAAACGATCTAAAAGCTAACGTTAAGAATTGAATCTCACGTAATTCTATAAATTTTTGTGAGCTTAGCGGACTTGCGCTCCTGCCTACCGTCAGGCGGGTTGGCGTGATATTTCCTCACGCCAAGTCGCAATGAACGGGCAAATTCTTAATCATAATCTTTCTCTTAATCTAATTAAGTTATATAGGATTAAGAGTCGGAGTAAGATTAAGTACAAGCTCTCATCAGTATAGCTACCCTACAAGTTTCAACCCGTTTTCACCGCCTGTCTTTCCTTTAAAAAATAGAATATCATAAAAGAAATTAATCCGACGAAAAAGGTTCCAAGCCATAAAATTTGTGAACCATAAGATTCATAAACTTTTGTTCCGAGCCAGGGACCTATAGTAAAAGCTAAACTAAAAGTCATCTGGTAAAATCCCATGTATTCTCCTCTTCTTTTAGAAGAAGAAATCTCAGAGATATATGAAGCGCTAGCGGGAAAAAATATCATTTCACCAAAAGTCCAAATCACAATTGTTATTGCAATTTCAAAAACAGTTGTTGTGTAAGCCATCAAACCAAAACCGATTCCTACCAAAATAGAACTTATTGCGAGTAAGTTTTTATCCTTAAACTTGGACAGCAAATTGTTTAGCGGAACCTCGATAAAAATAATTACAATTGTATTTATCGATATAAGGAAACCGAAAGTTGATGGAGAATGTCCAAGCTGGTTTACAATGAAAAGAACCATCGCACCCAGATGCTGAAAAAATATTGCGGCAACTGGAAAAACTCCGAGAACGAAATAAATAAAAACTTTGTTCTTAAGTACCGAGCCTCTTAAATGCGCACTCGATTCTTCATCGATCTCGTGTGAAACAGCAGGCTCCTTTATTTTTGAGAAGATAAGATAAATTGCTGCCAGTAAGGAAGTCGCGCCGTCAACATAAAATAAATAAGAAAAGTTTATCCCGGCTAAAATTCCGCCAAGAACAGGACCAATGCTCATCCCAATATTTATTGCAAGCCTGTTTAGTGCAAAAGCAGCTTTCCTTTGCGGCGGCGGGACAATCTCCGAAACCAAAGATAATCCTGCCGGCCTGAAGGATTCATTTATTACAGACCAAATGAAAGTCACTACGAAAATAAATATATAACTCCGCACAAACGAGAAAACGAAAAGCACAATTCCCGTGAAGAACAACGAGAATTTCATTATTTTCAGTTTCCCGATTTTGTCACTTAGCTTGCCAGAAATAGGCGCCTGCAGAAGTGCCGCCAATCCGTAAACGAACAATACAAATCCCGCACCGGCAGGAGAAAAATGTTCCACCTTTGTTAAATATAAAATCAGAAACGGGAGCACCATAGTTCCCGATCTATTTATGAGCATCGTAAAAAAGAGTACCCATAAATCCTTCGGCAGTTTATTTAAACCTTTCCAGGGATTCATATTTTATAATTTAATTTTTTGTTGACTAGGTTTTGGTACAGTCAACGATTTGAGACTCAGTTAAAGACTAAAACGAGGAGGGTTAATATAACAAATTATGACTACTTTTAAGCCATAGGATTATTCAAGGTAAAATCCTGCGGACAAATATCCTACCCAATGTTTTAAAGAAAACGGAGCAGTCGTTCCCATGTGCGTGCCTTTTAAGGGTAAAACTTTTAATGTCCAGCTATCAGAATATTTGAAGACTTTGCCTACAACCTTTCCTTCTTTTAAGTTACTCACAATTTTGTTTACTGTCATTAGTCCAAACACGATAGGATACCTGCCGCACCATAATGGATAATATTTTTTCTCTTTGTAAGATGGCCAGAGTTCTTCAGAAATATTTTTAATTCTTGCATTGTCAATCAGTCCGTTGAAATTCTCAAGAGCAATTCTTTTGTCATTGTCGGTTGCTTCTTTGTGAGCTTTTTCATTTAGTCCGAAATAAGAATTGTTAAAATCTTCGCCGTAATGATTTGCATCGTTTGAAATGAGGAAGAATATATCTTTGCCCAACTTTAAGTTTTTCTGTTTTATATTTTCACTCAAAATATTCGCTAATTGTGTGCTGATGGAATCCATTCTTGCATAAGACATTTCTGTTACCATTATCGGAACAATTTCAACATTTCTATTATAATATTGAAGAAAAGGAACAAGCGCCTCGATAGAATGCTCAATTTCCTGCGCCTTATCGCTCAAAATCTGATAATTTTTGTTCAGCTTGTTTTCTATTATTTCCCGCAATCCAGATACCTGAACGTTCTTATAAGGGCCACGCCATAATTTGAAATCGTCAAAAATTAAAACATTCTTTGGGTCATTTAATGCTTTTCTAACTGTGCCGTGTGTAACTCCAAAGATAACAACTTCTTTTGCCCGCAATATTTTGTAAAGAGGAAAATAAACAGGACTGGCGTATAAATAATCATCGTGAGGAGAAATTGCAGCAATTAAATTTTTCGAGGAAAACTTTGAGCTGTCATGCTTAGATAAATAAGACATTAGCTTATTCATGTCTTTTGCATTCCAGCAAAATCCAACGTTGTCCCTTACTGGTCTTACGGTTTGTGAATCCATGATAGTTAAACTTAATAAAAAAATTATAATTGTAGCTAATTTGATAAATGCATTCATATTGCAATCAAAATTCTGACTTTAAATTTAATAACATGCGAATTTTTATACCCACTTTATTCTCAATTTATTTAACGTGCAGGTTATTTTTATTTTGGTTGATAACTGCCTTTAATTATAAAACTATCATTTGGATTTAACGAGCTTTTTAGAGAATCATATATTGCTTGATATTTTAATGAATCACTCAAACCAGAAGGCATATTTTTCCCAAATGGTTGTAATGCAGGAAATATTATTTCAGAGCTTATACGATCATAATTTATTCCAGGCAAATCGTCAAATTTTCCATCTGTTCCTCCATTCCCATATTTATCAAGCCTATCGAATCCAAACAATTTTAAAAGCGATATGTTATTTACCTTATCTACTTCTTTTCCTCCCTGAGTTGCTAAAAATATATCAATGTCAAGACTTTTTATTGTGCCAACAATGGGTTCTATTTGATATATATTTTTAAGCTTTAATTTCCAGGCATCTGTGTAAGCAGGCATTAAATTCCTAGGTTTTATTAACTTTAATACAATACTTTTCTTAGTATTATTTACTAATTCTGAAATGAACTCACCATAAATAATATCATCATTGTCTGATGGACTATCATTTTCGATTTTATAAGATACTGCTATCGCATCTTGATCTTTAGGAGTAAATAAAAATGTGATATATCCTGTTTCTTTGTGGATTAAATAATCAGTCCCTTCATTCAATTTCTTAAAATAGGCGCTTTCTTCACTTCCCACATAAATATTATTATTATTACGTAGTGAATCAGGATAAAGTTGTGATGAATTTCTTGGCGGTAAATGTAAATATGCATCCCCCCTAATATCTGTCTCTGGGTTAAACTGAGTATTTGTAGAAATATACACCTCAATATATTTGACATAATATTTAGGTTCTACTATTGGAACCGTATTTCCATAATATTTATTAAATAGGTTTAATTCAGAAGAGGTATCTGCATAAATTTCATCTATAAAGTAATTATTATCAGAATAATTTGTAAAATTTATTTCAAACGATACCCTATTATCTTTAAAATGTGAATTAACAGGATTCTCTTGATCGCTCGTACAACCAATTAATACGGAAATACTAAAAGCAATTATAAATATTTCTTTTCTCATGGAGATATTTTTATTCATATTAACTATTATACAAAGGCTGATTTCTCACCTTGATCATGGATTTGTCCCCTTATTTTAATAATTCGGACTGACCAAATAATAATATCAGAAATTCACCCAACTTTATCAAGAAAAATTATAAGCAGCAGATTTTCTGCTATAATCTTACTGTTGACCTAACAGAAAATAATCCTTAGCTTATCCAGGACGTTACTTTCCATTTTCACTTATCATAAGGAGTAGTATATGAATGCAAATAATCTTAATTATCTTGCCATAATTGTTTGCAGTATCATATCTTTTTTACTAGGAGCATTGTGGTACTCCCCCTTTTTACTCGGTAAAAAATGGATGGCTGCGTCGGGAAAAACAGAGGAAGAACTCAAAAAAAGGTCCACGCCATCTTTATATGTTTTTAGTTTTATCTCATGGTTAATTATTATTTATGTTTTGGCTACTATAATTAACCTAGCAGGAGTAATTAATGCGGTAGGAGGATTCTACATCGCTGTCCTTTGCTGGATTGGATTTACTGCTGCAACAAGTTTAATTCATCATATGTTTGCCGGAAGATCTAATAATCTTTGGTTGATTGACTCCGGCTATACATTAGTTGCTCTTATAATTTCCGGTATAATTCTGTCGGTTTGGTAACTAACAAACTTTTCTCATGTTAGCTTCAATTAGAAATTCGCCGCGGAATAGAGTGTCTCATAATTAGAACTATTCCCGGCGAATTATCTTTTCAAATATAATCGTTAATTGTATTGTTATAATAGGCAAGTTCCACTATTTTTGAACACTTTCTTCTAATCTAAAAACAATAGAGAAAAATGAGAAAAGTTTTTACTGTCTTCGTTCCAGTTTTATTAATATTTATAAACACGTTATATCCACAGCAAAAATCCACTGCAGATCTATCGAATTATTTTGAAGCTGCCGCAGCAAAATATAATATTCCTATAGATGTTTTGATGTCTATAGCCTATGCAGAAACAAGATTCCATAACGAAATTCCAAATACGCAAAACGAAAATGGCACACCCCCGGTTTATGGAATAATGGGATTAAGAAATGATAATTGGTTTGGTCACTCTTTAACTGAAGGAGCAAAATTAATTGGAGCAGACCCAAAAGTAGTAGCTGTAAATGAATCATTAAATATCCAGGCGGCTGCAGCGTTACTTTCAGAATATGCAAATGAAATAGGAATTAACAGGGGTGATGTCCAATCTTGGCGGCCAGTTATTGAGAAATACTCGGGAATTCCACAGGACAACGTTAAACCTTTTTATTCTTTTGATGTATTTAAGGTTCTACACGATGGAACAAACTTGAATGGGTTGGCTATTGCCAAACATCCGCAACTTGACATGAATCAATTTGGTGAGAATGTTAATCCAAAAAATAAACTACAGAAAATTGGGAAAGTTTATGCCACACAATCAACGACTTCTACAATATCAGAAGATTATCCGCCGGCAGTTTGGGATCCAAGCCCAAATTACTACAACGACAGCAACTTTCATCAGCTTTTTCTTGTCGTTCACGACACAGAGGAAGATTTTGCATCTGCTCTATCATGGCTTCTTAATCCTCAGGCTGAAGCCAGCGCGCATTACATAATTAGAAGCTCTGACGGATATATCGTTCAAATGGTTAGGGAACAATATGCGGCATGGCATGTCCGCTGCTGGAATAGAGTAATGCTAGGGGTCGAACATGAAGGATATGTTGATAACCCGGCTTTCTTCACTGAAGTAATGTATGAGTCATCTGCAGGTCTATATAGACATTTCGTGGATAAGTATAATATTCCTGTAGATTCTTTTAGAATAATTGGTCATTACCAACACCTCAAACAATGGTGGGTAAACTGGGTAGATAGTACATGGAACCCAGCTCATCCAGAATACAGTTTTGATCCTACATGCAATACACATACTGATCCCGGTCCATATTGGAACTGGACGCATTTTTTTAATTTAATAGAACAGGGATTTGTAGCGCCCCAAATTGTATCTCATTCTCCAAAGTCTGTGTCCGATTCGGTATGGGCAAACTCTCCAATAAGTGTCACATTTGATTACGGCATGGCGCACGAACAAACTCAAGATGCTTTTTCTATAACGCCAAATGCTCAAGGGACATTTGCCTGGCAAGACAGCGGCAAAACAATTGTATTTACACCATCTTCTCCACTCGCTTACTCATCAAAATACACAGTAACCATTTCTAACGAGGCTTTGAGTCTTCAAAATAAGAATTTGGATACTTCATATACTTTTGATTTTTATACAAAAGAATATGTGCCTCTTTCAATTACATATTCTTACCCGGAAAATAATTCGCAAAACATAAGCACCACAGTCAAAGTGATTGTAAAATTTAGCACTTCACTGGTATTTGGTTCTTTGGGCACAAATGTATTCCTGGAAGATTCAAGCGGCAGTAATATTATTATAAAAAATGCGAAATATTATGAAATCAACGGCGAAGGAAGAATAAGTTTTTCTCCTCAGGTCCCTCTCCAGAATAGTAAAACCTATAAAATTGTCCTTAAGAATGGAATCCAGGCAGTTAATGGTGCTAACTTAGATACAAACTATGTTTTTAATTTTAGAACTTCCGCAAACAATTATATCAAGGGAAATATAATTGAAAGTTACTCAAAAAAAGGTAACTGGAAACAACCGGCCCGGAGCAGTTATTCTTTTGGTATTGATACGACAATGTCATTGCTAACCATAACTACAAGTGAAGCAGCTGAAGGAGACACCTCTGCCTCGTTTTCATATAAGTTCGTTAATGATTCAGCTTTAGCTGAGATTTCAAATGACAATCTGCCTGCTATTTTCAATAAGTCAAGTATATTATTCGGAATTTGGATTTACGGAGATTTAAGTAACAACCTATTGAGATTTAGATTTTCCTCAAGCGCTAATAACGACATCATTATAAGTTCTGACACTTTAAACTGGACCGGATGGAAATTCATTGAATTCCCAACATCTCAAATAAGTTCAAGCAGCGAAGTAACCCTACGCGGAATCCAAATAAAACATTTAAGCGGCGGTTCCGACAGCAACATGGTTTACGCTGATGGAATTCAGTGGAGAGATTCTTTGGCTACAGGAATTAAAAATTATGCAGCTCCTTCCAATCCATCAACTTTTAAGCTGATGCAAAATTATCCTAATCCATTTAATCCAAGTACGATTATAGAATATCAAATACCGAAAAATGAATTTGTTTCTCTCAAAGTTTACGATGTTCTCGGGAGAGAAGTGGCGGACTTAGTAAACGGATACAAACAAGCGGGAACATATAGAGTTAACCTAAATTTTGAGCAACTTACAAATAAAAATATCGCCAGCGGCATATATTTTTATCGTTTGAAAGCAGGCGGCTTTACTTCTACAAAAAAATTAATACTTTTGAAGTGATATTAGGATTTTAGAACAATGTAGATTATGTCCCTTTTAACAGATGATTATCTTAACAGAGTAAGAAAGAAAAAATTTATTTGGATAACAAACCCGCAGTATAAGTACGATTTTCATTCCCTCGAAAAACATCACCAATTATATGACTACGGTATTCCTATTTTTGTTAATAGCTGTAATAAGGAGTTCTGCAAGTATTTTACTGACAGAAAATTTGAGGCTATTATACTTGCCAAAGAAGCAATTTTAAGAATGGATACCGA